>JAOTZB010000090.1 GCA_029861625.1 Acidimicrobiia bacterium | reverse complement strand
GGCTCGAACCTGGTGACGAGACCGAAGAACCCGAGCAGAGCCAGCGTGAGCGCCCATCGCGAATGGACCTGCAATCGTCGCAACACCGGGCCTGCCAGCGCGAGCACGAAAGCGACGTTCTGACCGCTCACGGCGACGAGGTGAGTCAGCCCCGCAGCCCGGAAGTCGTCCTTCACCACGACCGACATCTCGCGGTCGTCACCGAAGACGATGCCGAGGAACAGCGCCTGATCGTCGAGAGGGAGCGGTTCGGCGCCGGCGGCAAGGAGCCGCCGAACCATGTTCGCGGCACCCGACGGGCCGCCGGCACTCGACCATGACCCGACCGTGTCGACCGAGATCACCCCGTCGACACCGCGGCGAAGTCGATATGGATCATCACCGACGGACCTGACCGTCCCGATCAGCTCGACGTGCTCGCCGGCCAACCGGTCGCGCAGCCGGGCTCCGGCAGCGCCCCAGCCTGCTGCCTCGTAGCGCACACCATCGACCATGACGTCGACCCGTACGCCGCCCGCCGAGCGGATGGGGTCGGTGACGAGCGCGACGGAGGACTCGAAGGGCCCCGGGTCGATGGCGACAACAGCTCGGGCGTGGTCGTGGGCCAACGCCGACGCGAGCACGAAGAAGCACACGACCAGCCCGAGCCGGGCCCGCCCGAGCATCGAAATCGCGATCGCGAGGGCAGGGACGGGCCAGGGAATCCCTGCCGGCAGCGAAGCTCCGGCCACCGTCGCGGCGGCGAGCACGATCACCCACCGATCATCGAGGACCCGCATGTCACACCGTGGCCAGGGGCCGGATGCTCTCCAGCTTGGCCGTGCCGATGCCGGGAACATCGAGCAGGCTGTCGACCTGGCCGAACGGGCCCTGCTCCTCGCGGTGGCGGACGATCGCGGCCGCTGTCGCCGGCCCGACGCCCGGGAGCGCTTCGAGCTGCTCCGCGGTCGCTCGGTTGAGATTCACGGGGCCCGACGGGTCGCCGTCACTACCGTCGGCGGTGCTGTCGCCTGCCGTCAGCAGCGGTTCATCCTCACCGAGCCGAGGTATCCAGATGCGCTCGCCGTCGACCACCTGTCCGGCCAGATTGACCCGATCGAGGTCGGCATCGGATGCGAGCCCTCCGGCCAGCTCGACGACGTCGACGACTCGTGCGCCCTCGGTCGTGGCGATGACGTCGGGAGCGAGCACCGCACCGGCAACATGGACGGTGATCGTGGCCGGTCTCGGCGTCGGCACCGGAATCGGTGTGGCCACGGGAAGCGCGAGCTCCGGTGGCGGCTTCGCCGTCGCTGGTGGCCGAGCGACGTACCAGGCGATGCCGAACGCAGTGACCGCGAGCAGCGCCAGCGCCAGCCACGGACCGCGGTCGCGCCACTGGTCGATGGCGTCCCGGAGCCTCTCGAGCGGCGCGAGCGGTGGCAGCGGACGCGCCGGCACCTCTGCTGGGATATCGGATGTAGTCGAGTCCGCCACGAGACCCTCCCCGTATGAGAACCGGGAGGGGAAGTTCTGCGAACGCTACCGCGCTGGCCTTACTCGATGCCAGTGACGAAGGCCGCAAGGTTGTCGGGATCCGGATCGTGGTCGACTCGTTCGCGCCAGTACGCCTCGACCTCGAGCGGGATGCGCCGGTAGGCGCCCTTGTGCGGATAGCCGCGCCATCGCCACCGGAGATAGGACGTCACATACCGCCACAAGAAGAGTGATACGCCGAGCCGGCGCCATTGTTCGACGTGCACACGCTCATGGCGCAGCAATCGTCGCGTGTGATCCGTCTTGACGATGACCAGGGACCCGAGCGTGATGCCATCGGAGCCGGGTGGCACTGGCCCACCGGACCAGACCCAGTGGTCGGCGGCTCGCCGGATGGCCACGGTCGATCGTCAGTAGAGGCGAGAGGTCAGCTGGCGGCGGTACTCGATGGAGCGCGGATCGTCGGGCCCGAGGACCTCGAGCAGGTCGATGAACTCCTGGCGAGCGTCGTCGTCGTCCTTCACTCGTTCGAGCAATTCGATGAGCTTCGGCTCGATGTCGTCGCTTGCGACGTCGCCGGTCCGGGCCAGGGCCTGCACACGCCGCGTCTCGGCGGACTCGGGAATGCGGGCGAGCAGGCCGAGTGCCTCGTCGGTGTTCCCGGCATCGACCAACAGTTCGGCCAGAGCGACGACCGCGTCTGGATTGTCGGAGTCGATCTCGAGTGCCCGCCGCAACGAGTCCTCGTCGCCGATCGCGACCAGCTGTTCGACCTCGGATGCCTCGGCGCTCGGCGCGAGCCTGCCGACGAAGTCGCGCAGGAAGTCCTCACCCTGGGCGCCGACGAAGTTGTCGACGACCTGACCGTCGGCGATGGCGAACACGGCAGGAATGCCCTGCACCTTGAAGAGCTGCGCGACCTGCGGATTCTCGTCGACGTTGACCTTGGCCAGCTCGACGGCGCCATCGGTCTCGCCGACGATCTTCTCGATCAACGGGCCGAGCTGCTTGCACGGCCCGCACCACGGCGCCCAGAGATCGACAACGACCGGCACCTGATTGGATCGTTCGACGACGTCGGTCGTGAACGTTGCGTCAGTGACATCGCTCATGGGTTCAAGGATACTGGCCCGACGGCGCAGCCTGGCTGACAGCACCGACTCCCGACGCAGGTGGCCTCGGTGAATCGAGCATTAGGGTGACCCGCGTGGAGACCGACCTGATCACGGGCATCGCCGTCGACCCGGTCACGGAATGGTTCGACGATCACATCGACGCGCTCCAGCGCCCACTGACCTTCGATCTCATTGCCGGCGGCCACTCCAATCTCACGTATCGGGTGACCGACGGCTCGGGCCGAGCATGGGTGCTACGCCGGCCACCGCTGCACCAGGTCCTGGCAACGGCCCACGACATGACGCGTGAGCACACCATCGTCGGCGCGCTCCAGGGTTCGCTGGTTCCGGTTCCGGGAGTGGTCGGGTTGTGCGCGGACGAGCTCGTGAACGACCGGCCCTTCTACGTCATGGACTTCGTCGAGGGCACGGTCGTCCGAGATGGCGCGCACGCCGATGCGCTCGGGAGCCGCGTCAAGCTGCAGGCCAGCCAGGCGATGGTCGAGGTCCTCGCCGCGATCCATGCCGTCGACATCGATGCCGTCGGTCTCAGCGATCTGGGCCGCCGCGACGACTACGTCGCGCGGCAGCTGCGCCGCTGGATGCGGCAGTTCGACGAATCGAAGACCGCCGACCGGCCCGAGATCCGAGCCGTGCACGATCACCTGGTCGAGCGAATCCCCGATCAGGGCCCGGCGACGATCGTCCACGGCGACTACCGGCTGGACAACTGCATCATCGACGGCGGCGGCTCGATCGTCGCGGTCCTCGACTGGGAGATCTGCACGCTCGGCGATCCACTGGTCGACATCGCCCAGCTTCTCGTCTACTGGGCCGAGCCCGACGACGCTCACCTCCCGTTGGAGTCACCTCCCACCACGAGCGCCGGCTTCTGGTCACGCGATCAGATCCTTGCCGGCTACGAGGCGGCGTCGGGCCGAGCGGTCGACAACATGGACTTCTACATCTCGTTCGCGTCGTGGAAGCTCGCCTGCATCCTCGAGGGCGTGTACAGCCGGTACGTGCACGGCGCGATGGGTGACAAGGTCCCCGAGGGCGGGATCGACTCCTTCGTCGAACGCATCGACGGTCTCGTCGCCGATGCCGTCGCCCGAGCCGGGCAGATCACATGAGCGCCTACGAGATCAACGAACGGGTGCCGCTCGAGTCGCCGGTGCTGCTCCTGGCCCTCGACGGGTGGGTCGACGCCGGCTTCGGGATGGCTCAGGCGGTCGAGGCGATCATCGACCAGACCGAGCCCACCGTGGTCGCGACCTTCGATCCCGACCAGTTCATCGACTATCGGGCCCGACGGCCGATCATGGAGATCGTCGATGGGGTCAACACATCCATCGGTTGGCCGAGCATCGAGCTGCTCGCAGTCCGCGATCTCGACGACAACGATCTGCTGATCCTGCGTGGCAGCGAGCCCGACAGCCGATGGCGACGCTTCGTGGCCGCCGTCTCCGAGCTGATCGTCGATCTCGAGGTGCACATCACGGTGACCCTGGGCGCATACCCCGCTGCGGTGCCCCACACCCGGCCGGTCCGAATCACCTCGACGGCGACAGCGGCCCCACTCGTCGACCCGACGGCGGTGGTTCCCGGCCGGCTCGAGATCCCCGCCGGCATCCAGGCGGCGATCGAGCGATCGGTCGCCGAGGCCGGCATTCCCGCGATCGGCACCTGGGCCCAGGTCCCCCACTACGCAGCGACGCTTCCCTACCCCGACGCGTCCGCCCGTCTCATCACCTCGCTCGCCGAACGAGGGAAACGCCGATTCGACCCGACCGAACTGCTCGCCGCCGGTGTCCGCAGCCGGGGTCAGCTCGACGAGTTCGTCAACCGCAGCGACGAGCACCGCCAGCTCGTCGAGGAGCTCGAGTCCCTGCACGACAACGCCGGGCTCCAGGCCGATCTCCCGACGGGCGATGAGCTCGCAGCCGAGCTCCAGCGCTTCCTTCGCGACAACGAGGACGACTGAACACACGGTCATTCCAGGACACGCGCCACCGAGGCGTGACCATCGCCGCGCACCACATCCGACGGGCAAACTTGCCAAGCTGTCCCGGTGACCGCCCGTGACGAGATGGCCGCTCGCTTCGCCGCAGCCGATCCCGACGCGATCCGCGACCTCTACGTGCAGTACTCGGGCCCGGTCACGACCGTTGCCGCGAGCATCCTCCGCGACCCCCAGCTGGCCCAGGACGCTGTCCAGCAGACCTTTCTCAACGCCTGGCGAGGGGCGCATTCGTTCGATCCATCGCGCGACATCGCACCGTGGCTCTACGCCATCGCCCGGCGGGCGGCAATCGACATCCACCGCGCCGAACAGCGACGACGAACCGAGGGAGGCCACGACCTCGACGTCGCGGTGACCCCGCTCGCGTTCGATCGAACCTGGGAGGCGTGGGAGGTGCGCAGGGCCCTCGGGGAGCTCCCCGACGACGAGCGCGAGATCGTCCGGCTCGCCCATTTCGAGGGGCGCACCCATAGCGAGATCGCCGCGCTCACCGGCATCGCCCTCGGCACGGTGAAGTCGAGGTCCCACCGGGCCCACAAGCGCCTCGCTCATGCGTTGCGGCATCTCGTGGACACGGAGAATGTTTCGTGAACCGATCTCGTCCGGGCGACGTACTGACGATGGAAAGGAGCAGTCTCGGTGACGCCTGACGAACGCGGCGAGGACTCGGCGATCGATGTCCCGGACGCGCTCGCCGCCCTTCTCGGCGCCGACACCGTGTGGACCGAGCCACCCGACATCGCGGACGAGCTCGTCGCAAGGATCGAACAGGAGGCCCGGCTCCAAGGCGACGATCAGCCCCGCCCTGCCGCTGCGGGCAGACCTCGACCGTGGCGACGCTGGGCCATGGCCGGCGCGGCAGCGGCCGCGGTCATCGTCGGCATCGCCCTCGTCGTGAACAGCGCCGACGACGATGACCGGGAACCCGCCGGCGTCGAGTTCGCCATCGTCGGTACCGAGCTCGCGCCGGACGCGTCCGGAACCGGTGTCGTCCAGGTACGCCCGGCCGGCTTCGCGATCATCATCGAGATCCAGGGGCTCGACCCTGCAGTGCCCGGGACCTTCTACCAGGGGTGGGTCCGCAGCGATGACGGCGACCTCGTCGCCGTCGGCACCTTCCATGCGAGAGAGGACAACGGCCCGATCGCACTCTGGTCCGGCGTCGATCTCGACGACTATCCGACCCTGACTGTCACGACCCAGCAGATCGGCGCCGGCACCGGCTCGTCGGGCGAGCAGGTACTCGTCGCACGCTTCGACGGCAGCTGAGGCCGCGCGTAGAGTCCCCGCCATGAAAATCGATGGTGGTATCCCGCTGGATCTGACCGAGGCCGGCAGTGGCGCCGGCGATCTCGAAGCGGGCGGCTACAGCGGCGGCTGGACGGCCGAGACCAATCACGACCCGTTCCTGCCACTGACCCTCGCGGCAGAGCACACGTCAACCCTCGAGCTGGGAACCAGCATCGCCGTTGCGTTCGCCCGGAATCCGATGCTGTTGGCGAATGTCGGCTACGACCTCCAGAAATACTCGGGCGGTCGGTTCATGCTCGGGCTCGGCTCCCAGATCAAACCCCACATCACCAAACGTTTCAGCATGGAATGGTCGAAGCCCGCCGCACGCATGCGCGAGATGATCGAGGCGATCCGTGCGATCTGGGACTGCTGGGACGGCGACGGCACCATCAACTTCCGTGGCGACTTCTACAGCCACACACTGATGACCCCGTTCTTCAACCCCGGCCCGAACCCTCACGGTCAGGCGAAGATCTTCCTGGCCGCCGTCGGCGAGCTGATGCTCGAGGTGACCGGAGAGGTCGCCGACGGCTGGATCAGCCACGGGTTCACGACACCGTCGTACCTCCACGACGTCGCGCTGCCCGCGATCGGCCGCGGCGCCGCCAAGGGCGGACGCGATGCGTCCGAGATCGAAGTGTCGCTGCCTGCATTCATCGTCACCGGCTTCACCGAGGAGGAGATGGCCGCCGCCGCGACGGGCACACGCCAACAGATCGCGTTCTACGGTTCGACGCCTGCCTACCGGGGCGTCCTCGAGCACCACGGATGGGGCGACGCCCAGACCGAGCTCAACACGCTGTCGAAGCGGGGCGAGTGGGAGGCCATGGGCGACCTCATCGACGACACCATGCTCGATGAGTTCGCCGTGGTCGCCGAGCCGGACCAGGTGGCGGCCGGCTTGTCGGCGCGCTTCGGGGGCGCAGTCGACCGCGTCATGTTCTACGCCCCCTACAAGTCCGACCCCGAGCGCTGGAGACCGGTCGTCGATCAGATCCTCGCCGTTTGAGCCCTTCGACCCAGTACGAGCGCAACCGCGCTCGAGCGGTCAGACCACGATGTTGACGAGCTTCGGTGCCCGGACGATGACCTTGCGCGGGGACACGCCGTGGAGATGGCGTCGGACCGGGGCGTCGGCGAGGGCGACCGCCTCGGCATCGGCGTCGGAGATCTCGGAGGGCACCTCGATTCGGCCTCGCACCTTGCCGTTCACCTGCACGACCATCGTCACCGTGTCGACGACCAGCTTCGATGCGTCGGCGACCGGCCACGTGGTCAGATGCAAGTCGGTGCCCTGGCGGCGCTCCCACAGCTCACCTGCGATGTGGGGAACTGCCGGCGCCATGACGCCGAGGAGCAAGTCGATCGCGGCATCGAGCACATCGCGATGGGGGCCATCGTCGGCCTGGACGTACTTGTAGACCTGATTGGTGAACTCCATCATCGCCGCGACCGCGGTGTTGTACGACCAGCGCTCGAAGTCGTCGGTGACCTTGGCGACGAGGCCGTGAGTGGCGCGGTCGATCGCCTCGTCTGCCGCGCTTCGATCGCCGTCGCGTGGTTCGCCGTAGAGGTCGGTTCCGGGCACGGCCAGCCGCCAGACCCGGCTCAGGAACCGGCTGCAGCCCTCGATCTGGAAGTCCTCCCAGTCGACGTCCTCGGCCGGCGGCTTGACCTGGAGGATGGCGAGCCGGAGCGCGTCGGCACCGTGTTCGTCGATCAGCGCCTCGGGCCCGACGAGGTTGCCCTTCGACTTCGACATCTTCCCCCCGCCCATACGCACCATGCCCTGCGTGAAGAGGCGCGCGAACGGCTCACGCAGCTCTGGAGGCGCGACGCCGAGGTCGGCAAGGGCCTTGGTGAAGAACCGGGCGTAGAGCAGGTGCAGGATCGCGTGTTCGACTCCGCCGATGTACTGGTCGACCGGCAGCCAGCGGGACACCATGTCGGCCGCGAACGGGAGTTCGTCGTTCCAGGGGTCGGCGTAGCGCAGGAAGTACCACGAGGAGTCGACGAAGGTGTCCATGGTGTCGGTCTCGCGCCGGGCCGGGCCCTCACACTTCGGGCAGGTCGCGGTGAGGAACCCCTGGTGGCTCTCGAGCGGTGATTGTCCCGTCGGCAGGAACTCGACGTCGTGGGGCAGCTCGACCGGGAGCTCCTCGACGGGCACCGGCAACATGCCGCACTCGTCGCAGTAGACCATCGGGATCGGACACCCCCAGTACCGCTGGCGTGACAGCAGCCAGTCGCGGAGCCGGAAGTTGACCTTGCGGCGGCCGTGGCCGTTCACCTCGAGCCACTCGGTGGCAGCCGCCTTGGCCTCGGCGACACCCATGCCGTCGAGCCAGCGACTGTTGATCGCCGGACCCTCCCCGACGTACGCCTCGCCCTCGAAGTCGTCGGGCGGCTGGACGGTTCGAATGATGTCGAGCTCGTACGCCGTGGCGAACTCCCAGTCGCGCTGATCCTGGCCGGGGACCGCCATGATGGCGCCGGTGCCGTAGGTCATCAGCACGTAGTCGGCGAGATACAGCGGGATGGGCTCGCCGTTGAACGGGTTCACGACCCGGCTGCCGGTGAAGACGCCGCGCGTGTCGATCGGACCTTCGGTGGACAACCGGTCGATCTCGCTCTTCCCCGCCACCGCGGCCCGAAACGCCTGGACCACATCGTGTTGTTCGGTGGTCGTGAGCTCGTCGACGCGAGGATGTTCGGGCGACATCACGGCGAAGGTCATGCCGAATGCCGTGTCGGGCCGGGTGGTGTAGACCGGCAGCGACTCGACGTCGGTGCGGGCCGCGCCGTCGTCGGCCGCGATGGGAAGACCGAACTCGGCTCCTTCGGAGCGGCCGATCCAGTTCCGTTGCATCGTCTTGACCCGCTCGGGCCAGTCGAGCCCGTCGAGGTCGTCGAGCAGCTCCTGGGCGTAGTCGGTGATCTTGTAGAACCACTGCTCCATGTCGCGGCGTTCGACGAGATCGCCCGACCGCTCGCAGGTGCCGTCGCCGAGCACCTGCTCGTTGGCCAGCACTGTCTGGCATCCCGGACACCAGTTCACCGGCGCCATGCCCCGGTACACCAGGCCGGCCTCGAAGAACTTCAGGAAGATCCACTGGGTCCAGCGCATGTAGTCGGGATCGTGGCTGTTGACCTGCCGACGCCAGTCGTAGACCGCCCCCATCCGCCGGAGCGAGGTCGACAAGGTCTCGATGTTCGCTTCGGTGTGCTCTCGCGGGTGGGTGCCGCTCTGTATGGCCGCGTTCTCCGACGGCAGACCGAACGAGTCGAAACCGATGGGAGACAGCACACCATCGCCCATCATGGTGCGGTACCGCACGAGCAGATCGCCGAAGGTGTAGTTCCGGACGTGACCGATGTGAGCGGGACCGCTCGGGTAGGGGTACATCGACAGGACGTAGAAGGGCGGGCGTGGATCGTCGTTGTCGATCTCGTAGGTGGCCTCGTCGGCCCAGCGCTGCTGCCAGCGGGGCTCGATCGCCTGCGGGTTGTAGCCGTCGATCATGGCCAGCATGCTACCGACACGGTGCACGCGGAGACCGACTCGTTTCGAGCCGACACCAGGGTCGGAGGTGAGGCGACCGCTTGCTAGAGTCAACGATCCTGGGGCTGTAGCTCAGTTGGCTAGAGCACCTGCATGGCATGCAGGGGGTCGTGGGTTCGAGTCCCATCAGCTCCACCATTGTTGTCGGGTCGACAACGGCTGCGCTGGTCAGCGACTGGTTCGATCAGTGTTCCCAGGGTCGACGAATGCAGTGACTTCAGGCTCTGTCGAGGCGATCTTCGTCGCCGCCGATGGTGCGGCTTACCGGGTCGCGTACCCGACAGTTGTCTGGCCGCCGTTTGTGCCTGAGCCGCCTGAACATCCGCCGGTCGTCATCTTGTATGTGTTCGGATTCGCCGACGACACCATCACGGAGTACGAGCTGCGGTTCGAGGACGAAACATTGGAGATGCTCGAGTTCGGGTGCTTCGGTGTCGACGCCTGTCCCGAAGCCCAGGCGATGGTGAACCGCTACGTCGAGGCCTGGACCTCAGGCGATCCAGAGATCATCGCGTCGCTCTACGCAGACGAGGCGACGTTTGCCGACTCCGTCTTGGGCATCGAAGTGCAGGTGCCGACGAGATCGGCAGTCTGGCCGATCGCCGGTTCGGGTCCGACACAATGCCCCAGATCCAGGTGATCGCCTCGTACGTCCAGACGAACGGGTATCAGCTGTCGGCGGATTCCTCCACCGGGGCTGGCCGTGCAGTCGCTGTCGGAATCCACTTCCGAGTGTCGAGTGGAGACAGGCCGCCTGTCCAAGCCCTGACAACCTTCGAGCTGGGTGCCAGCCGCTCAGGCGGTTTCGACCTTCACCCGGATGGACTGATCACACGCGAAGAGGTCTTCCCCATCACCAACCCCAGCGCAGATGCCGCCGCCTGAACACACGATCGGGTGCCTGCGATGTAGGTGGACGGTGCTGCGGCGCCCGCGGCGTCAGCGACTACCGCGACATAGGGTGGCTTCGGGCGTGGGGATTCTCTCGCGTTGTGAACGACACGAAAGGGCAGATGTCATGGCGATCATGCTCAAGATCCGGTGGGACATCAAAGACGGTGAAGAGGCCAGCTTCAAGGCGAACCAAGAGGAACTCTGCGCGGTGATGCTGGAGCATCCCGGTGTGATCGCCTACCACGCGGAGTATCCGTCGCCGGGCGTGTCCGAGTGGACCGAGATCTACGCGACCGACGAAGCGTTTCAGGCGCATCTGGCCAACGAGAAGGGCCAGGCTCCGCTCGGTGCGATCGTCGGGGCGTGTGACACGATCACGTGCCGGTGCTTCGGTGACCCCAACGACGCATCGAAGGAGATCCTCGCCGGCTTCGGGACGACCTATCACGAGACCGCGTCGCAAGCGTTCGTGCTCAACCCGAGCGCCGACAAAGACTCGCTGGTCTGACCTCGACCGGGGGCGCAGAGGGCGGCTGCTCGTCAGCACCCACGCCCTTCGGCGAGATGTCGATCGAATAGTTCATCGCCGTAGAGACGTTCGATCCCTGATCCGGGTTGACCGCGGGCTCTGACGTCTACTGTGGCGCATGCCGTCCGACGACCTACCGGGCCTCGAGGACGACGACGCGGCGGTCGAGCCGCCCGAACCCGAGGTCTACGACGACTGGACCGATGCCGACTGGGCCCGCTGGTTCGACGAGGAAGCGCGTGGGTCCGGCGACGACAACACCCAACTCACCGCCGACGAGTTCCGGTTCGTTGCCGAGATCCTGCAGCTGGCGGTGAACGAGGATGAGGCGCCACGCATCGATGACTTGGGGAACTTCAGCGATCTGCTCCAGGCGGACGACCTCGCCTGGAAGTTCTCGAAGCTCCCCACGGCCAAGCGGGAACGGCTGTTCCATCTGTTCTACGACAAGATCCGCGTCGACCGCGACCCCGTCATCCATGAGCAGCGCACCTGGTACGACCGGTGGAAGAAGTGGCTCTGGCCGGGTGCGGCCATCGCAGTGGGAGCCGCGATCGCGATCCCACTCCTGGTGGTGGGTGGCGGGGACGACAGCGCCGAGACGACCCCCGACGAGGTCGCCGCGCCGACCGACAACTCGGCGCCGGAGCCCGACGCGGAACCCGCCATCGAAGAGGGCTCACCCGACGAGACCGACGAAGGGATCGGCGATCCCGACGAACCCGCGACCACGGAGGATGCCCCCGCTCCCGATCCGGAGCCGCCGGCCGCGGCGCCGTCCATCAGCGTGATCCACGGGTCTACGCCCGAAGGAAGCTTCCAGGTCCAGGTGCTCGACGCGCCTGCCTACGAGTCCGCCACTGGCTCCTACGAGCTCGACGTGACGGTGACGAACGAGCAGGCACAGGAGTTCGTGGTCGACGGTGAGTTCACGGACACGGCCACCTACGCCTCGTCGACCTTCGACGCCGAGGGAAACCAGATCCCCGACGCGACGGCCACGGCCGAGTTCTTCGACGGCGGCATATTCATGGAATTCCTCACACCGGGGTACTCCGTGCCGGCAACGGTGGTCGACGCCGAGATCATCGTGGTGATCGACGGAACCACAGTCGTCATTCTCGGATCCTCCACGGACACCTCGGCGACCGAGTAGCGCGGCGGCGAGACTCAACGATCGAGTGAGGTACTAAGCCCCTGGATCGCTCGATTCGGGCCATGGCACCCTGATGGCGCAGGGCTCCTTCGGGGACTCTGTGACA
>JAOTZB010000394.1 GCA_029861625.1 Acidimicrobiia bacterium | reverse complement strand
CCGGTGGTTCGGGGGGTCAGGTGACTGGTTCGAGTCTTCTGACCGCGAACGTGTCGACGCCGTCGGCGTTGTAGTCGCCGACGAGGAGCTGGTCGGTGGCCTTGCCGAAGGTGATCGTTGTCTGGGCCGGTCCGGACACGAAGTCGTTGCGGATGAAGATGGTCTTGCCCCGGCGGACGGCGAAGCTGTCGATGCCGTCCTGGTCCCAGTCGCCGACGAGGACCTCGTCGCCGGCCTTGCCGAAGCCGAACACGATGTCGGCGATGCCGGTTGTCGTCGAGTTGCGGACGAAGAACACGTTGCCGCGGCGCACGGCGAAGGTGTCCTGGCCGTTGCCGTTCCAGTCGCCCACGAACACCTCGTCGCCGGTCTTGCCGAATCCGAGCACGATGTCGGCGATGCCGCTGGTGGGCGTGTTGCGGAGGAAGAAGACGTTGCCGCGGCGAACCCCGAACGTGTCCTGGTTGCTGGCGTTCCAGTCGCCGATGAAGATCTCGTCGGTGGCCTTGCCGAAGCTGGCGGTGCCCTGGGGGTTTCCACGTTCGTCGACGAGCGTGAACAGGTTGCCCACCCGGGACGCGAAGCCGGTGCGGCCGTCACCGGTCCAGTCACCGGTGACCACCGCGGCGCCCGGTGGGGCGAAGACGAAGTCGAACTCGGCCGGACCGCTCGCGATCACGTTCGACACGAAGATCCGTGACTGCAGTGCCGCCGCCGTCGTCGTCGCCGAGCTGGACTGGCCCTTCGACGTGGTGGCCGTGACCGTCACCGTCTGCGCGACCGAACGATCCACACCGGTGAGGACCACGGACTTGATCGCAGCCGAGCTCACCTCGGAGGCCGCGACCACGACCGACTGCCCATCGGCCGAGACGGTGTACGAGACGATCGGATCGCCCTGGCTCGGTTGGGGCGTGGTCCACGACACCTCGAGCGTGGAGCCGTCCTCGGCGGCGGGCACCGCCACGACGAGATTCGTCGGTGGGGGCGGCGGGGGTGGCAGTGGCTTCATGGCGAGAACACTGGCCACTGCAGCCTCGGCGTCGATGCGGCCGCGCCCGTAGGTGTTGTTCGGAACCGCGAGCCCGCCGTAGTTGTCGGCCGAGGTCTTGATGGCGTCGAAGAGCTCCTGGGCGCCGGCGGTCGGATCGGCATCGTGGAGGAGCAAGGCCACCCCGGCCACGAACGGCGTTGCCATGCTGGTGCCGCTCAGGGTCGAGTAGCCCGACGTGCCCACCGCGGCCGAGAGGATGTTGACACCGGGCGCGACCAGATCGGGCTTGATGCGATTGTCGAAGGTCGGGCCACGGCCGCTGAATGCGGCCATCGACCAGCCACCCTCGCTCGGGTCGGCCGCGGCGCCGACAGTGAGGGCCTTCTCGGCCGTGCCGGGGAACGTGACGGTGCACACACCGGGTCCGAGGTTCCCGGAGGCGACCACCGACAGCAGACCGGCATCGAACGCTGCGTTGATCGCGGCGCTGGCGGCGTCGACGAAATTCGGACAGGAGGTTCCCTCGACCGACAGGTTGAGCACCTCGATGCCGTAGGTGGCCTTGTTGTCCATCGCCCACTGGATCCCCGCGGCGACGTCGGACACGAACCCTGTGCCGGTGGAGTCGAGGACCTTGATGCCCACCAGGGCCGCGCCCGGCGCGACGCCGCGGTTGGCGGCGACGCCGTCGCCGGTCCCGGCGGCAGTTGCCGCAACGTGCGTGCCGTGGCCGGCGGGGTCGTCGTCGAAGGCGGGTTTCGCAGTGCAGACGCCCCCGGTGCAATCGACGAACGCGATGACCTTGCCTCCGTCGAGGTCGGGGTGGCCGCTGTCGATGCCGGTGTCGAGGATCGCCACAACCGAGTCGGCGGCGCTGTAGCTCGTGGCATTCCCGTCACGATTGCCGTCGTGACCGAGCCCGTCGACGACCGCATCGGCGCCGCCGTGCAAGGTCGCTTCGGCGTTGGCGGCCCGCACCGGAGCCGACCACTCGATGAGCGTGACCTCGGGCTGGGTTCGAAGTGCTTCGATCTGGGCGGCGCTGACCTTGGCGCTGAACGCGCCGATGCTCGGCAACGGATTCCGGGACTCCAACGGACCGACCCGGCTCGCCAGTGCGTCGAGCGCCGCATCGTCGACGGGCCCGTCGACCGCGACGATGACCCCGATGAGCTCGCCCTGCGCCAGCGCCACCTGTCGCTCGAGCGCGTCGGACACGCGGTCGGCGTCGGCATCGGCCGCTTCGAAGGCGGCGACTGCGGGCCCGGCACCGGTGTCGTCCTGCAACCTGGCATCGGCGGGCCCGACGAGCGCGAGCGTGAGCGCACTGCCGGCGAGCACGAGCACCACGTTTCGTCCGATCCGGCGACAGTAGCGGCCATCACCCGTGCAGTCGACACGACCGACGGTGGGCGGTGCCGAAACCAGCCGTTCTGGTCGCGTCTCGTGACGCTCGGGGTGACGTTGTGCGGCCAGAACGGGTGGGTGGCGGCGGTGGATTCAGCCGGCTGGTTCTCGGCGGTGGACGGCGAAGGTGTCGACGCCGTCGCCGTCCCAGTCGCCGACGATGAGGATGTCGCGTGCCGTGCCGAAGCCGACTGTGGTCTCCGCGACGCCGGTCCGGAGGTCGTTGCGAATGTGGATGACGTTGCCGCGGCGCACCGCGAACGTGTCGACGCCGTCGCCGTTCCAGTCGCCGACGAACACGTCGTCGCCCGCCCGCCCGTACCCGAACTCGAGATCGGCGACCCCGGTGGTGACGGAGTTGCGGACGAAGAAGTTGTTGCCGCGGCGCACGGCGAACGTGTCGATGCCGTCGCCGTTCCAGTCGCCGACGAAGACCTCGTCGCCGGCCCGGCCGTATCCGAGCTCGGTGGCGTCCCCACTGGCGTCGGCCGTGTCGACGACGAAGAAGACGTTGCCACGTCGGACCGAGACGGTGTCGGTTCCGTTGCCGTCCCAGTCGCCGACGTTGTAGTGCGTGTCGGTGCGCGAGCCGTACGCGATGGCTCCATGGGGGTTACCCAGCTCGTCGACCTCGACGATGTGCCGTCCGGTCCGCGCGGCGAAGCCGGTGCGGCCGTTGCCGTCCCAGTCGCCGGCGAGGATCTCGTCGTCACCGCCACCCAGGACGAAGTCGTACTCCGCCGAGCCGGACTGGATCGCATTCGTGACGAAGATCCGGTTCCGCACCACCGTCGGCGTCGCGTCGGGAGCGGGAGACGGAGTCGGGGTGGGCGAGGGAGTCGGCGTCGCGTCAGGAGTGGGAGGTGTG
>JAOTZB010000393.1 GCA_029861625.1 Acidimicrobiia bacterium | reverse complement strand
TCGACCAGACGTTCACGACGGTGTCGTCCGTCCACGGCGCGGTGCCCGCGACATCACGATGGCCACCCCACAGGTCGACGACGGACTCGCCGTCGACGATGACCGAGACAGCTGCGCCGAGCTCGTCGCGCTCGGCGAAACCACGCTCGAATGTGGCTCTGACGTGCTCGAATCCGACCGCGACGGTTCCGTCGATCATGGCGCCGAGGGTACCGGCGCGAGCGCCGCCACCCCGACCGATCCCCGGGGCGCGATCCCTGCGGGGCGCCGACCCGCGTCCGTCGACGAGGTCGCCGCCACTCGCCTGTTCGGCGCCTCGACCGCCACGGACGCCGACGTCGTGGTCGTCGCCCAGGCCGCACGCGGCGTCATCGGCGCTCGGATGACCGGTGGCGGTTTCGCCGGCGCCGCCGTTGCGATGGTGCACACCGATCAACTCGATGGCATCCTGACCGAGGTGGCGGGAGGCTACGCCGCGGAGACCGGCGTCAGCCCCACGCTCCATACGTGTCTCTCAGCCCAGCAAGGTGCGGAAGAGGGCGAGCGTGCGATCCCACGCCAAGGTGGCAGCATCGGCGTTGTAGACATCGGGACGAGTGTCGTTGAAGAAGGCGTGATCGGCTCCTTCGTAGATGAACAGCTCGACATCAGCGCCGTGGGAGCGCAATGCCTCGGCGAGGTCGGTCGCGACGGCCGGCGTGACGAAGTCATCGAGCTCGGCATAGTGGCCCTGCACCTTGGCCGTGATCTTGGAGAGGTCGGGCTGGTGGTCCTCCCATACGAGGACGCCGTAGTAGGGCGCGACCGCGTGGACTGCGTCCGGGCGCTGCGCCGCGACCATCAACGCGAGGCCGCCCCCCATGCAGTAGCCGACCACGCCGACACCAGACGACGTGACGTCGTCGTGCGCCAGCAGATGGTCGATTGCTCCCCCGAGCGCTCGACCGGCATCCTCGATGTCGAGCGTCATCATCATCCGCCCCGCGTCGTCGGGCGACTCGGCCGACTCGCCCTCGTACAAGTCGGGCGCGAGCGCCACGAAGCCTTCGGCGGCGAAGCGGTCAGCGACGTCCTTGATGTGCGGGACGAGTCCCCACCACTCCTGCAGGACGATCAGAGCCGGGCCCGGTTCGCCCGGGAGCGCCAGATATCCCTCGGCCTCGCCGCCGTTGCTCGCGAATCGGATCATCTCACCCATCGGCACTCTCCTCGTATCGATCGGATCGTAACCCATCGGTCGCACGTGGCAGGCTGGCGCAATGGCGCATACTCCCGCGATAGATGTCAACCAGTACCGCGTACAGAATCGGCGACGGATCGACCTCGCCGATTGGTCGACCGACGACAACGGCGGAATGGCAAAGCGCGATCCCGCCGTCGGCCTACTGTTCGACGAGCTCAACGGGCGGCTCGAGGAGCTCCAGGAGCTCCTGTATGCCGACGGCCGGCACAAGCTGCTCGTCGTCATCCAGGCAACCGACACCGGCGGCAAGGACGGCACCATCCGCCACGTGTTCGACGGCGTGAACCCGCAGGGTGTTCGGGTCGCGTCGTTCAAGCGTCCGACCGACGACGAGCTCGCCCACGACTACCTCTGGCGAGTGCACCGGCACACACCGCGCAACGGCGAGATCGTCATCTTCAACCGCAGTCACTACGAGGACGTGCTGGTCGTCAGGGTTCACGGCCTGGTTTCGGGAAAGCAGTGGCAGCGACGGTACGGCCACATCCGCGACTTCGAGCGGCTGCTCACCGATGAGGGCACCACGATCGTGAAGTTCTTCCTCCACATCTCCAAGGACGAGCAGAAAGAGCGCCTCCAGGCCCGGCTCGATGAGCCCGAGAAACACTGGAAGTTCGACGTCGCCGACCTGAAGGAACGGAACCACTGGGACGACTACCAGACCGCCTTCGCCGACATGCTCGCCGAGACCGGCACGAGCGACGCGCCGTGGTACGTGGTTCCCGCCGACCGTAAGTGGTATCGCAACCTCGTGATCAGCACCGTCCTCGTCGACACGCTCGCCGCGCTCGACCTTCGATTTCCCGACGCCGAGGCCGGGCTCGACGCCATCGAGATCAACTAGTCATCGGTCGCGAGAAGGCCGCCCGGGCGCTCGACCTATCGTTCGGTCGGTGCGCCGGCAACCGCCAAGCGGGTCTCGGCCCGTAGCAGCGCCGCGGCGGCTTCGGTGTCGTCGGGGTCGGCACCGAGCGCGGCCTCGGCCGCCTCGAGTGCCGCCTGGGCTCGGGCGACGTCGATATCGGCAGCGAGCTCGGCCACATCGCTCAGCACGGTGACCTGGTCGGCCGAGACCTCGACGAAGCCTCGGTGCACGGCGATGAGCTGCTGCGTGCCGTCGGTCTGATGGACCTTCACCCGGTTGGTGAGGAGGACGCCGATGAACGGTATGTGCCCGGGCTGGAACGCGATGTCGCCGTCGACCGTACGCGCGACCACGAGGTCGCCCTCGCCCGAGTAGATGCTGCCCTCGGGACTGACGAGCTCGACGTTGAACGGCACGACTCAGGCGTCCTTTTGCAGCTCGGCAGCTTTTCGCTCGGCTTCCTCGGCCCCGCCGACCATGTAGAACGCCTGCTCGGGCAGGTCGTCGAGCTCGCCGGTGACCAGGGCCTCGAAGCTCGAGACGGTCTCCTCGACCGAGGTGAACACGCCCGCTTGACCGGTGAAGACCTCGGCCACGAACATCGGCTGCGACAAGAACCGCTGCACCTTGCGGGCCCGGTCGACGGTGACGCGGTCCTCCTCCGACAGCTCGTCGAGACCGAGGATCGCGATGATGTCCTGGAGCTCCTTGTATCGCTGGAGGATCTCCTGGACCCGCCGGGACACGGCGTAGTGCCGCTCGCCGACGACTTCGGGGGTGAGGATCGTTGATGTCGAGGCGAGCGGGTCGACTGCGGGGTAGATGCCGAGCGCGGCGATGTCGCGGCTCAGCTCGGTGGTGCCGTCGAAGTGGGTGAACGACGTGAACGGCGCGGGATCGGTGTAGTCGTCGGCCGGGACGTACACGGCTTGGAGCGAGGTGATCGACTTGCCGCGAGTCGAGGTGATCCGCTCCTGGAGCTCGCCCATCTCGTCGGCCAGCGTCGGCTGGTAGCCCACCGCCGACGGCATGCGACCGAGGAGAGTCGACACCTCGGAACCGGCCTGCACGAACCGGAAGATGTTGTCGATGAACAACAGCACGTCCTGGTTCTGCACGTCGCGGAAGTACTCGGCCATCGTCACGCCGGCGAGCGCGACGCGCAGC
>JAOTZB010000089.1 GCA_029861625.1 Acidimicrobiia bacterium | reverse complement strand
GAGGCGGGGAAACAGGTCCATCGGCCACGTGCGCTCGATGCCCTCGTTCTCGCTGTACACGGTGAAGGTGATCCCGAGGCGTCGGAACTCATCGGCGACGATCGCCTCGAGGCGTCTCAGCTCAGCGGCGTCGACGTGCGAGAATCGATCGACGATCTCCTCGTAGAGGGGTCGAACGGCACCGGTCGGGTCGAAGGCCTCGTCGAATCCCCGGGCCTGTTCATAGGCATCGAACAACCCGGTCATGCCCAGACGGTACTCAACCCCGGCGGTATCGAACCACTTGCCCGGCGGGCGTGAGTCGTCGCGACAGCCCGATCCACCTCGCCGGTGAGAATCAGCGCGCGGCGCGGGCCTGTTCGGCCACCACCTTCTTCAAGATGTCGTTCGCGGTGAACCGGCCGATGGGCCCGGATGAGTAGACCGAGTTCACGATCTTGCCGTCGGGGTCCATGAGGAATCCCGCGGCGTGCAGGAAGACCCGTTCCCCGGTCTGGAGCTTCGCACCGGTCGCTTCGGCGACGGCCGGCCCATCGAGCTCGGCCAGCGGCGTCACGTAGCGCAACCTGAGGCCGGCAGCCAGCGCGGCGGTGTCAGCCACGCTGTCGACCGACGCGGCCACGACCGTGACCCCGAGCTGGCGGAGGAGCATTGCGTTCGTGTCGAAGTCAACCAACTGTTGACGACAGTACGGTCACCAGTGTCCCCGGTAGAAGAGCGCGACACTCCAGGTGTCCGCCAGGAGATCGCCGACGACGACGTCGTTGCCGTCGAGATCCTTCGCGGTGATCGGGGGCAGCTGCGCTCCGTTGTCCAACATGGCCGTCCTCCTCCGCCTCGAAGGTCCTCCTCGAAGCTCCACCCTAGGTGTCGGGCGAGGACGTCTCGTCCGACGTGACCGGGCTGCTCCCCTACCGGGGCAGCTCATCGGGCCGGAAGCCGAGCTCGGCGGCCAACCTGTGCAACTCGATCCTGACCGGCGCGCCGACACCGTCGAGCAGGCGATTCATCATCTGGAACGTGGCACACACGCCGACGGCACGCTCGGCTGCCTGCTCGCCGGCCGTGGCAACGAGCGCCCACCGCTGCGCAGCCGGATCCTTGTTCGTGTCGGTTGTCAAGGCCATTGCGAGCGCGGCAAGCTCCGCGCCCGCCGGCAGGGCCGGCGGATCACCGGATGCAACCACGGTGATGTCGAGCCCGAGGTCGAGTGTGATGCTGCTCGCACGGAGGAAGCTGGTGTGGGCCAGCAGTCAGTAGAAACACTCGTTGAGGTAGGACGAGCGGGCCGCGAGATACTCGATCTGGGCTCGGGAGAGCTCGTCGCCGTAGGCACTGTCGCCCATGGCCCTCATCGGCATGTACATCGGCTCGTGGATCGAGCGCAACGCATCGCCCTCGCTCGGGAGGGCGTCGAGGCTGAACGGGGCCATGAGCGGGCCCGTCGCCGGTACCCAGCCGTCGGTGATGCCGGCGTCGGCGTGGATCGCCCGCGATGGTGGAGCACCGTCGGGCTCGGGGACAGCAGGCAGGGATGCTCCCAGGCCACGGGCGTAGAAGTCGACGTTGGACGTGCGGGCCACGACCCCGACGACCTCCAGGTACCTCCACCGGTCGAGGCCCCGTGCCTCCAGATCATCGACGACCTGCGCGGTGAGCCCTCCTGCGTCGATGGCCAACCAGTGCGCGGCCTCGCCCAGAGGACCGAGACCCGCGTCGGGCTGCACCTCACCGGCCCAGGCTGCTCGGGCCGCGTTGATCACACCGATCCGTTCGGCCGAGGTCAAGGTCGGGCCGGCCGCCGTGAGGTTCGCCCAGGCGGCTCGCACCGCCGCGAGCCGATCCGGGCTCGGAGCGAGCTTGGCGTCGCTGAGCATGCCGCAGTCTAGGAGCACGAGTACCGCTGGATCGGAGGTTCCCGCCCGGGACGGCGCCGAGTCTGAAGTACCGTCGGCCTCGACACCCCGACCAGATCGAGATCCGCCGCACAGTGAGCATGCGCTGATGACCAAGAACCTGATGGACGATCTGCCCGCCATCAGCGACCTCGAGACCCGGGCCGAGAAGCGCATCCCGGGCTTCGCGTGGGAGTATCTCGCGAGCGGCACCGGGGCCGAGCAGGCGCTCGTGCGGAACGCCGAGGCGCTGGCCGACGTCAGGTTCGTCCCCCAGCTCCTCAAGGGTCCGCTCGTCCCCCGCGTCGAGACCGACCTGTTCGGCATCACCTACTCCGCTCCCATCGGCATTGCTCCGGTCGGACTCACAGGTCTTCTCTGGCCAGGCGCCGACGCGGCCCTGGCCACCACCGCCGCATCGCAGCGGATCCCGTTCGTGCTGAGCACCGTTGGGACCGAGCGCCCCGAGGTCGTCGGGCCGCTCGCCGACGGTATGGGCTGGTTCCAGCTCTATCCGCCCCGCGACGAGCTCGTTCGCCACGACCTGCTCGATCGGGCGGCCTCATCGGGATTCACGACCCTCGTGGTCACCGCCGACGTCCCCGCGCCGAGCCGCAGGGAGCGCCAACGCAAGGCGAGGGTGCGTGTCCCCCCCGTCATCGGGCCCCGGCTGCTCGTCCAGACGGTGACCAGACCCAGCTGGGTTCTGGCTGTGCTGCGCCACGGACTCCCCCGCTTCAGGACGCTCGAGAAATACGTCGACAGCACGACCCTCGCGAACACGGCCGGATTCGTCGGCGCCAACCTCGGTGGCACGCTCTCGTTCGACTACCTCGCCGAGGTGCGGGCACAGTGGGACGGCCCGCTCGTCGTGAAGGGGATCCTCGATCCCGACGATGCCCAGCGCTGCATCGACACGGGCGCCGATGCCATTCAGGTATCGAACCACGGCGGGCGCCAGCTCGATGCCTCGATCGCCGCCATCGACGCCCTCCCGGCGATCCTCGAACGAGTCGGCGGCGCCGTGCCGATCCTGTTCGACAGCGGCATCCGGTCGGGTCTCGACGTGGCCAGGGCGATCGCCCTCGGCGCGAGCTTCGTGTTCTGCGGTCGGGCCTTCATGTTCGGCCTCGGCGCGCTCGGCCACGCCGGGGCCGAGCATGCGCTCGAGATCCTGCGCGACGGGCTCGTGAACACCATGGCCCAGACCGGGTGCGAAGACCTCGATCAGCTCGCCGAGCGACTCGCCCCTTGACCGCCCCGCCCACACGAGACGTGGGCACGCCACTCGGATCCGGGCGTCCCCATCGCGGCCGATGGCGAGAATGGGCACGCGAGAACGAACGGATCCTGGCCATCTGCGGATCGACGATCCTCGTCATGGCCGGCCAGGGCATCACCGGGCCGATCCTTCCGCTGTACGCGCGATCGTTCGACGTCTCCACCGCGACCGTCGGCCTGACCATCACGGTCTTCGCCTTCGCACGGCTCCTCGTCAATCTCCCGGCCGGCACGATGGCCGACCGCCACGGCCGACGACTGCTGCTCGTCGGCGGGCCGCTGGTGCTGTCCCTCGGCATGATCGGCTCGGGCCTCTCCGTCACGATCTGGGACCTGCTCGCTTGGCGATTCGTCGCGGGCGCAGGGTCAGCGCTGTACATGACGGGCGCCCAGCTCTACATCCTCGACGTCTCGTCGCCTGACCGGCGGGGCCGGAACCTCTCCTACAACTCGGGAGCGCTGCTGGCGGGCTTGGCGATCGGCCCGGCGATCGGCGGAATCGTCGCCGAGCTCACCAACTTCCGGGTGCCATTCCTGTTGGTGGGCGGACTTGCCGTCGGCGCCGCGGCCTACAGCTACCTGCGGCTCGACGAGTCGCTCGGCGCTCGTCGGGTCCCCGCCCCCTCTTCGGGCGACGAACCGGCGCCGGCCCCGACCTGGTCATTCCTCGGATCGTCGACCTACCTCGCGATCTGCTTCATGTCACTGGCGATGTTCGCGACCCGCTCGGGGACCCGGGCAACACTCGTCCCGCTGCTCGGCACCGACGAGTTCGGCCTGTCCGAGGGCGAGCTCGGCGCGCTGTTGGGCGCCACGGCATCGATTGGTCTGATCCTGATCGGCCCGGCCGGGTTCGCCGCCGATCGCATCGGGCGGAAACGCACCATCGTCCCTACTGGTCTCGCGGCCGCGGCCGGAACGTTCGCGATCGCCCTCTCCCCCAGCGTCGCATGGTTGACGGCAAGCCTCTTCCTGTTGTCCTTCGGCACATCGGTCACCGGACCCGCGCAGTACGCGTTGGTCGCCGACATCGCCAGCGAAGAACAACGAGGCCGGGCGTTGGGCGTGTACCGGTCGGCGGGCGACGTCGGATTCCTGATCGCGCCCCCCTTCCTCGGGTGGCTGTCCGATGCCACGTCCATCGATACCGCGCTCGTGGTCAACGGATGCCTGGTGGCCGGGGCCGCCCTGATCGTGCTCGTCGTGGCCAGGGAACCGACGAGGCCGTTTCGTTAGCGATCCAGCGCTAGAGATCGCCGGCCCAGGCCTGGAACGTCGCCGTCAGGCGAACGCCGGGAGGCAGCGCTGCGCTCAGGTGCACGTGGCGGGCCGGACGTGAGGTCTCGTCGGGGAAATGACGCTCCCAGACCGCATTGAGGGCCGGGCGATCGTCGTTGTCGAGCATCCAGAACTCGATCTTGCCGACGTGGGCGAACGTGACGCCGGCGGCCTCGAGGACGAGCGCCATGTTCGCGAAGACGCGCTCCACCTGGGCCCTGAAGTCCGGTGGCGTGTCGCCGGTGACAGGATCTCGTGGTGGAATCGGGCTCGACCAGATGAGCGGCCCGACCCGCGCCGCAGCAGGGATCGGGCTTCCGTGGGGCACCCCGTCGACCGCGTACGACTTCCGATCAGCTGCCAAGTGGACTCCTCACAGGCCGGGGCAGTGATCGGATCGTAGGCCACCAGCCGGACCATGCCGCGAGCCGACGTGCGCGCCGTGCCGTCGTCGCCGTCACCAGACCACGAGGTCGCAGCCGTCGGGCGCGTTGCAGCGTCCGATGTCAGCCGCTGACGCTCGTGATGTCGTCGTCATCGCCGAGGTGGACACTCGCCGCGCGCGCGGCCCCAGGTCTGATGTTCGAGACGCTGACCTCGATGCCGGCGTTGGTCAACTCGGACACGATCCGCCCGAGCGCGGCTGCGCCGGTGTAGTCGAGCCGGCCGACGCTCCCGAGATCGACGACGATCGCCCGGAGGTCGGGATGCTCGGCCACCTCGGATCGAATGAGCCGTTCGAGCTGTGGCACCGTGGCGAACCACAGCACACCGTGGGGTGACACGGTCAATGTGTCGTCGATGCGCCGACTCTCGACGGTGACGGTCATCTCCCGGTAGAGGTGGACGGCGAGGGCGAGACCGATGCCGACGAGAACTCCACGCTCGACGTGCGGCGCCGAGGCGAGTGTGGCCACCAGTGTGCCGATGCCGACGAGCGCCTGCGGACGTGACTGGCGAACGAGCTCGATCAACGGGCCGATCTTGACGAGCTTGAGCACCGCGCCGATGACGATGGCGCCGAGGATCGCCCGCGGCAGGTCCTCGAGAAGCGGCGTCATCGGCAACGTGAGGAGTACGAACGCGCCGGTGATGGCACCGGCCCACGGGCTCGTGGCGCCGGCCAGTCGGTTCAGGGAGCTGCGGGAGAAGGAACCACCCACCGGGAACGCTCCCGAGACCCCGGCCGCGAGATTGGCGACTCCCTGGCTGACCATCTCGCGGTTCGCGTTCCACGGAAGGCGCTCCTCGGCCGCGAAGGTCCTGGCGATCGACGCCGGCTCGGCGAACCCCACGAGTGCGATGGCCACCGCCGGGAGGATGAGGTCGCCGAACGAGTCCCAGGGGAAGTCGAGACCGAGGCTGAGGAATCCGCCGTCGAGGTCGCCGACCGTCGATCCCGAGTACCCGAGCGCCGCACTCACGATGACACCACCGGCGACGGCCAACAAGACGCCGGGGAACAGCCGGTGGAGCCACCGTCCGCCGAAGATGACCGCGAGCGAGCCCGCGGCGAACAGCATGGCCTCCCACTGCCACTCCGAGGGGTTCGCGAGCGCCGTCGCCGCATCGGCCAGCACGCCGCGGCCCTCGGGCACGACGTCGAACACCTTCGGGAGCTGCGACGACATGATGAGAATCGCAGCGCCGGTCGTGAACCCGAGGAGCACGGGCTCCGACAGGAGATACGCAATGCTGCCGAGGCGGAGCAGGCCCAGGGACACGCGGAGGATCCCGACGAGCAGGGCCAGCAGCGCGGCGAGCTGGATGTACTCGGTCGACGCCGGCACCGCGAGGCTCTCGAGCGCGCCGAACGTGAGCAGGGCGGTCAGCGCCACCGGCCCGGTCTGGAGGTATCGCGACGAGACGAATGCCGCAGCCAGGAGCGGGGGCAGTGCCGAGGCGAACAGGCCGTACTGCGGCGGGAGGCCCGCGAGCTCGGCGTAGGCAAGAGACTGGGGGATCGCGACGAGCGCAACCGACACGCCTGCGATCACGTCACCGGTGCTCGGTCGTTTGAGACGCATCCTCGTGTCCTCTGGTCTCGGCAGACACTCCGGCCCACATCCTCCGGCGGATCACGCAGTGACGCCGCCGGTGCCGAGCACACGGTAGTGGAGCGCCCGGCCAACTCCTGTGCCCTGGCCCGCGCCCATCCCCTTTCCACCCGATCGGCTGGGGCCAAGGTCCCTTCACGAACGTGCGCCGGTCGGCGCATGGTGGTGACCGAGATGTCCGAGTCGTTCCGCGAAGAGACGAGCCGAGCGTGAAGCTGGCGTTGGCCGGTGACACGATGCTGGGTCGCGGCGTGGCCGAGCATCTCCGTGCGACCTCACCCGACGCGCTGTTCGACGATGGCGTCGTGGCCTCGGTCCGCGAGGCCGATCTGTTCGTTCTCAACCTCGAGTGCGCGATCTCCGATCGAGGTGAGCGCTGGCCCGATCCGCACAAGCCGTTCTTCTTCAGGGCCCCTCCGGCCGCGATCGACGTGTTGACGTTGTTGGGCGTTGACTGCGTGACGCTCGCCAACAACCACGCCCTCGACTACGGAGCGCCGGCCCTGCTCGACACGATCGAACACCTGGAGCGAGCCGGCATCGCCCGGGTCGGCGCCGGTCCCGATCGACGTGAGGCTCGACAGCCGACCGTTCTCGAACACGACGGCTTCACGCTCGGCGTAGTAGCGGTGACCGACCATCCGCCGGACTATGCAGCCGCGCCCGGACAACCCGGTGTCGCGTACGCGGACCTCCGGAGCGGCGCGCCCCATTGGCTCCTCGACGCCATCGGCAACGTCGGGACCGATGCCGTGCTCGTGTCGCCGCACTGGGGGCCCAACATGATCTCGGAGCCGCTGCCCCACGTCCGCGCCGCGGCGGCGTCGTTCCGCGCTGCCGGCGCCACGCTGATCGCCGGGCATTCCGCCCACGTCTTTCACGGAGCCGACGAGAACATCCTCTACGACCTCGGCGACTTCATCGACGACTACGCCACGAATCGGCGGCTTCGCAACGACCTCGGCCTCCTCTTCCTCGTCACCTTCGACGGCGTGCGACCGACGCTCGTCGAGGCGGTTCCGTTGGCGCTCGACTTCTGCCACACCCGTCTTGCCGATCGGGCCGAGCTCGGTTGGATCGAGGAGCGGTTCCGGCGCGCCTGCGGCGCGTTCGGCACCAATGTCGAAACTCGGGGCGACCGCCTCGTCATCGACATGGCGTGACGAGCGGGCGAGCTCACCCCTTCACGACGCCGAGCGGCACCAGGCGCGCCACTCGACCGGCCAGACCGGCTCGCTCGACGGTCTCGACCACCACATCGACGTCCTTGTAGGAGAAAGGCGCTTCTTCGGCCAGGCCCCGCATCGACCCGGCACGAACCTCGATTCCGGCCGCGGCCAGCTCTCGCTGCAACGCCTTGCCCGAGGTCTTCTTGCGAGCCGCGGTCCTGCTCATCACGCGGCCCGCGCCATGACACGTGGAGTGGAACGCCCCGCTGTCGGCCCGACCGACGAGAACGTACGACGCCGTGCCCATCGATCCGGGGACGAGCACGGGCTGACCCACCTCCGCGAGGTCGGCCGGCAGATCCGGGTGGCCGGGCGGAAGCGCGCGGGTGGCCCCCTTGCGGTGGACACACAGCCGGCGGGTGCGGCCGTCGATCTCGTGATCCTCCAGCTTCGCGAGGTTGTGGGACACGTCGTAGAGGAGGTCCAGACGAGTGTTCCCCGCGGCCAGGCCGAATGCGGCCCGGGCCGCGATCGACAGCATCTGGCGGTTGGCCCTCCCGTAGTTCGCGGCGGCCGACATCGCCCCGAGATAGGCCGCTCCTTCCGGGGAGCGCACGGGCACGCAGGCGAGCTGTCGGTCGGGCACGTCGATCCCATGACGCGGCATGGCCGCCGACATTCGGCCGACATGGTCGGTGCAGATCTGATGGCCGAGCCCACGGGAACCGGAGTGGATCATCACGCAGACCTGTCCGAGGCGCAGGCCGAAAGCCTCCGCAACGAGGGGATCGAGGATCTGGTCGACGACCTGGATCTCCATGAAATGGTTGCCCGATCCGAGGCTGCCGACCTGGTGCAAGCCCCGGCCTCGGGCCCTGTCGCTGATCGCGGCGGTATCGGCGCCGGTCAGCACCCCACCGTCCTCACAGCGTTCCAGATCACGCTCGGTGCCGTACCCCCGTTCGACCGCGTACACGGCACCACCCGTCAGAACGCCGGTCAGCTCTCGATCGTCCTCCAGCTCCCAGATCGCACCCGGGCCCGTCCCTTTCGGCACGGTCCGCTCGAGCTCGTTCATCACTGCCGGCAGCGCCGGCTCGAGCTCGCTGCGGCTCATCGGCGACAGCAACAACCGCACGCCGCACGAGATGTCGAACCCGACACCTCCCGGCGACACGACACCTCCTTCGGCGATGTCGGTGGCGGCCACGCCACCGATCGGGAAGCCGTACCCCCAGTGGACGTCGGGCATTGCATACGAGGCAGAGACGATGCCGGGAAGCGTCGCCACCGCGACCACCTGCTCGAGCGAGCGGTCACCGGCCACATCGGGGAGCAGCTCCTTCGACGCGAAGACGATCCCTGGGACCCGCATCGGGCCGGACCGGTCGATCCGCCAGCGCCACGGTGTCTCCTCTACCAACGTGATCGGAGCTGCGGAACGTGGCGCGGACACCCGCTAATCCTGACTGCCGACAGCACCGCTGCCAAGAGTCGAACGTCATGAGCGCCATGCCGCGGCACCTCCGAGCACAATGGGGTGATGCAGCGATCCCTGGCCACCGCCCTGCTGGTGCTGATGCTGGCCGCGTGCGGCAGCGACGGCGACGACGAAGCCACCGCCGACAGCGCCGGCCCGCCCGCGACCGCCGAGCCCACACCGGACGCGGGCGCCGAACCCGAAGCCGAGCCCAGGCCGGATGCAGGCCCCGAACCCGAAGCCGACCAGCCCGAGGAGCTCTTTCCGGACGTCCTCGACGCGGGGGCGATGAGATCCGACGACGGAACGTGGAGCTTCGACGTGACCATCTCGTCGCCCTACGACACGCCCGCTCGATATGCGGACGCATGGCGGGTGCTCGGGCCCGACGGCGCCGAGCTCGGCGTTCGCGTGCTCACGCACGACCACGCCGGCGAACAGCCGTTCACCCGATCGCTGAGCGGCGTGGAGATCCCCGACGGCGTGACGGTGGTGACGATCCAAGGTCGCGACCAGGTCAGCGGCTGGGGCGGCGCCACGGTCGACGTGACCCTCGTGCCCTGAGTGCCGCGGCGGTGATCATGGCCGTCGCGTACCCCCGGCGGTCGGGTTCGACGTCGCAGTAGGCGCCGGATCACCGGGCGAGTTTCGTCCTTTCGCGACACGGCGGAATATCGTCCAGTCCTGGGAGTCCACTCCATGGAGCGACCAATGAACCGTGAAGCGGCCATCTTCGATCTTGACCGCACGCTCATCCGCTCGTCGTCCGCGCCGGTGTTCCGGCGGCACCTCGGTGATGCCGGTCTCACCAGCGTCCGCGAGCTGCCGCTCGCCGATGCCCTCATGAAGTTCTACGAGCGATTCGGTGAGAGCTGGGTGCTGATGCAACCCGCCCGGCTCGCCGCGGGCGCCGCACGGGGTTGGTCCGTCGACCTGGTCGCCGAGGCCATGGACGCAGCCGCCAAGGAGCTCGAGGAGCTTCTCTTGCCGTTCGCACGGATCGTGATCGAGCAACATCGCGACGCAGGCCGGCAACTTGTCCTCGCCACGACCTCCCCCGAACCCTTCGTCCGCCCCTTCGCCGACCGGCTCGGTTTCGACGCGGTGGTGGCCACCCGATGGCGCCACGAGGATGGCGCCTTCACCGGCGAGCTCGCCGGGTCGTTCGTGTGGGGCCGGGCGAAGGCCGAAGCGGTCGAGGCATGGGCGAACGAGGCGGGCGCCGACCTCGGGAGGAGCTACGCCTACAGCGACAGTTACTTCGATGCGCCCCTGCTCGCCTCGGTCGGCAACCCCGTACCGGTGAATCCCGACCTGAGGCTCCAGGCGGTGGCGTTGATCCGGGGATGGCACGTGCGCCACTTCGACGCCTTCGACGGAGTGTTCAAGATCGGAGGGCGCGAGCTGCAGGACTGGCTCCGGCCGTTGATGCGACCCGAGCTGGTTCGGCTGGCTCGCTTCGAGATCGACGGGATCGAGAACATTCCATCCGAGGGTGCCGCGATCCTCGTCTTCAACCATCGGTCGTACTTCGATCCCTCGGTGATGGGCCTGATCGCCGCCAAGGCCGGACGCAGCGTTCGAGGGCTCGGCAAGAAGGAGGTGTTCGACGTGCCCGTCGTGGGACGAATCCTCCGTGGAGTCGGCGGCGTCAGGGTCGACAGGGGGACCGGCTCCGACGAGCCGCTCGATGCTGCGGCCGAAGCCCTCGAGGGCGGCGAGGTGTTGATGATGGCACCGCAGGGCACCATTCCTCGGGGACCGGCGTTCTTCGACCCGGAGCTGAAGGGACGATGGGGCGCAGCCAAGCTGGCCGCGGCGACGCGCGCACCTGTCGTTCCGATCGGCCTCTGGGGCACCGAGAACGTGTGGCCCCGAGGGGCGAGGCTCCCCCGGATGAACCCCATCGATCGCCCGCTGGTGACGGCGTCCGTCGGCGAGCCGGTCGACCTCGACCACCGCGACGTCGACGAGGACACGAGACGCATCATGGGCGCGATCGTCGACCTGCTGCCGCCGGAGGCCAGGGAGATCAAGGTGCCCACCGCCGAGGAGCTCGCCTTGACCTACCCTCCTGGATACGACGGCGACCCGACCGCCGAGGCCGACCGTCGCCCCGGATTCGACACCGAGACCACATGAGCGACACAGCAGAACGGAAACGAGAGCTCGGCTTCAGCGAGCGCATGTCGGAGCACGAGGCTCTGATGTGGAACGTCGAGAAGGACCCGTGGCTGAACCCGAGCGGCGCGGCGCTCGTCGTCTTCGACAAGCCGATCGACGTCGAGGAGTTCCGGCGCCGGATGCGTCATGCCGTGTCGGAGCTCCCCCGCCTGTACCAACGGGTCTCACCCGGCTTCGGGCGGATCTCCACGCCGGCGTGGGCACCCGACCCGGAGTTCGAGCTCGACTTCCATTTCCGCACGACCACGCTGCCGCCACCGGGCACCGAACGCCAGCTGTTCGACCTCGGTGCGCGGCTGTACCAGGAACCCTTCGACCGCACCCGGCCACTCTGGCGGCTCGTCGTCATCGACGGGCTCGAGTCCGGTGAGGGTGCGCTCTGGATGATCACCCATCATGCGGTCAGCGACGGCATCGGCCAGCTCCGGATGGCCGAGATGTACCAGGACCTGAGCCCCGATGTCCCGCCGGCGCCCGAGGTCGATCTCGAGGGCATCATCGCCGAGGCCGTCGCCGAGCATCGGCTCAAGGAGGAGGGAGGCGATCTGGCGACGAGCCTCCGCTCCACCGTCACTCGGTCGGCCTCGCATCTCGTGCGCCGTCAGGTCGGCATCGCGAGACGGGTCGCGGGCGAGCTGGTGTTGTGGCCGGCCGATCCGAAGCGCATCGGTGATCGGGCCGCCGACATCACCGCCGCCGCCCGCGGCACCATTGGGCCCCTCGCGAAGTCGGCGACGGAGTCCGACACCGGCTCGCCGTTGTGGCGGCAGCGCTCACGTCACCGCCATCTCGAGCACGTCCGGATTCCGCTCGACTCGTTGAAGGCAGCTGCCAAACGCCACGACGCGTCCGTCAACGACGCGTTCATGGCCGGCATGGTCGAGGCCGCGGCGCGATATCACGCCCAGCGGGGCGTGTCGGTCGAC
>JAOTZB010000392.1 GCA_029861625.1 Acidimicrobiia bacterium | reverse complement strand
GACGCCGACGGTGTCGGTGCCGTTGCCGTCCCAGTCGCCGAAGATGAGGGTGTCGCCGGTCTTGCCGTAGGCGAATTGGTAGTCGGCGGGGCCGCTGGTGTTCGAGTTGCGCAAGAAGAGATCGCGCCCCCGCATGACACCTACCGTGTCGCCACTGGACCCGGGCGCCGGCGTCGGAGGGGTCGTACCGAACGGCAGGACCGTCGGTGTGGTCGATCCGCTCGGCACCGCCATGAAGCGGTGGGTGGTGTAGATCGTGGAGCCATCGCGTACGACGCCGATGCCGATGTGGGTGAATCCCGGATCGGTCAGGTTCCGCAAGTGGCCGCTGCTCCCCATGAACGCGTCCATCAAGATGTCGATGTTCGGACCCTTGCCCACGTTCTCGCCGAGCTTGGTCCAGTTGGACGGCGCGCCGTCGGCGAGATTGTTGGTGTGGAAGATCGACCCGGCTTCCTGCATCGACCAGGTGTGGCTGCGGGCCGAGTCGACGATGCCGCTGTAGAGCTGCAGCGGGGCGACGCCCCTGCTGGCCCGCAGCGCGTTGATCGTCGACAGGAAGTCCTGCTCTTCGGCTGTGCTCAGCTCGGCGGCTCCGGCCGGCGCAGCCGTGACTGCGAACTGACCGACCAGCAGAGCGACAGCGGTGATGAGTGCGGCAAGTGTTCGGCGCATTGTTCCAGGTGGTCGATGTATCGAGTCCTGGTGGCATCGACGGGACCGCGCGGCCCATTTAGACCTACACCGCTGAGTCATGTGAAATGAGCCGTCGAGCCCATGGCGAATCGCCTGCTCACGACGGTGGGGCGAGCACGCTCCACCCGGCCGGGGCCGTTACGCTCGCCAGTCGTGATCGATCTCGCGGCCCCGACTGTCCTGCTCCAGTGGGCGACGGGCGGACTGGCCTTCCTCTGGGTCACGACACGCAGGCGCGAGGTCGGGCTCGGCTATGGCTGGCTGATGCGCGTCACCTACGGCGCGATCGCCGGGCTCGGCCTGTGGATCGGGGTGTCCGCCGATGTCGTCGCGGGCCGCGAGCTTGCCAGTGCTGGGCTCCTCGTCACGACCGGCGTCGCGCTCGCGGTGTCGATCAGCCGGCGCGGTGCCGGCGTGTCGGGGCAGCGAGCGGTGCGGGAGTGGCGCAGCGCACGTGTGGTCGCGATGACCGGGATCGATCGCGCGCCCGCCGTCCGCGACGTCGATGCACCGGAGTTCCCGCCGTGGCTCGATGCGGTGCCGCCCCTCATCGGGCTCGTGGGCCTGGTCGCCGCCGGTGTGGATGCCGGCGATCCGGTTGCACTGGCAGTGGCTCGCACCGTGGTCGGTGCCGCGTTTCTCGGCGCGGTGTCCGATGCGATGCTCCTGGGTCACTGGTACCTGGTGCAGCCCGGACTCGACCGTGAGCCGCTCCTCGAGCTCGTTCGCTGGACCGGCTGGATCTGGCCCGTCGAGCTCGTCGTGTTGTTGTGGCCGACCGGGATGTGGTCGGTGCTCGACGGCTCGATCGACGACGGCTACAACGGCTTGCTCGGATGGTTCTGGGTGGCCTGCGCCCTGACCACGATCGGTCTCGTCTTCGTGACCCGCGCCGCGCTGCGAGAGCGTCAGTACTCGGCCGTGATGGCCGCCACCGGACTGCTCTATCTGGCCATCCTCACGGCATTCGGCATGGACCTGGTCGCCCGCGTGCTGCTCGACACCTGACACGTGTCGGCGGCCTCGACCGGGCGTTGCTGGTGTTGCCTCTGTTCCTCCTGTGAGAATCGTCGCATACTGGTGGTCCACCAGGACGGGACTCGGAGCGACCGAGCACGACGAGGAAGGGCGACATGCCACGCGCAATCTGGAGCGGATCGGTCAGCTTCGGCCTCGTCACCATCCCGGTCCGGCTCTTTCCGGCGGTCAAGCGCAAGACCGTGCGTTTCAACCAGCTCGATGCGAGGACGGGCACTCGTATCCGGCAACAGAAGGTCTCGTCGGTCGACGGATCCGAGATCCCGCGCGAGCAGCTCGTGCGCGGTTACGAGCTCGCTCCCGACACATTCGTGACCATCACCGACGACGAGCTCGCCTCGCTCGATCCGGAGGCCAGCCGGACCATCGATGTGCTCGAGTTCGTCGAGCTCGCCGACATCGATCCGGTGTTCTTCGACAGTGCCTACTGGCTCGTACCCGACGAGATCGCGGCCAAGGCGTACCGGCTCTTGGCCGAGGCGCTGTCGGTGTCGGGCAAGGTCGGAGTCGCGCGGTTCGTCATGCGAACGAAGCAGTACCTCGCGGCGCTGCGGCCCCGTGACGGCGCGCTGACGATGTCGACCATGGTCTACGCCGACGAGGTCGTCGGTGCGGAGACGGTCGAGGGGCTCGAGGCTGTCGCCGAAGTCGAGGTCGATGCGCGCGAGCTCGAGGTCGCGCTCCAGTTGATCGAGTCGCTCTCGGAGGACTTCGACGCGTCGACCCACACCGACTCCCATCGCGAGGCGGTGCTCGAGTTGATCGAGCGGAAGCGCACCGGCGAGGTCGAGGTCGTCACGCCTACACCGTCCGCCACCGCCGACCGGGTGGTCGATCTCATGGCTGCACTCGAGGCCAGCGTCGCGCAGGCCGACAAGGCGAAGAAGCGCCACCCGTCGGCCGCCGAGAAGAAGTCGGCGAGCCGCAAGTCGGCCTAGGCCGTGACCGAGCGCGTCGTCACCGAGATCGGCGGCCGAACGCTGTCGGTGTCGAACCTCGACAAGGTGCTCTATCCGGCATGCGGGTTCACGAAGGCGCAGGTCATCGACTACTACGTCCGGGTGGCGCCGGTGCTGTTGGCGCACCTCGCCGGTCGCGGCGTCACGCTGCGCCGGTATCCCGATGGTGTCGCGGCCGACTCGTTCTTCGAGAAGCGATGTCCGAGCCACCGGCCCGATTGGGTGGCGACGCACGATGGACCGGGGGATCGGGGCGGCCCGATCGGCTACTGCGCACTCGACGAGGTGGCGGCGCTCGCCTGGACGGCCAATCTGGCTGCGCTCGAGATCCATTCCCCGATGGCGCGGGCGGAAGATCTCGACGTACCGACGATGGTCGTCTTCGACCTCGATCCCGGTGCGCCGGCGAGCATCACCGAATGTTGTCAGGTCGCGCTCGACATCCAGGGGGTCCTCGAGGCGACCGGCCTGGTCGGCTATCCGAAGACGTCGGGCTCCAAGGGCCTCCAGCTCTACGTGCCCCTGAATCGGCCCCATACCCACGAGCACGCCAGCAGCTTTGCTCTCGCCGTCGCCCAGCTCCTCGAATCC
>JAOTZB010000391.1 GCA_029861625.1 Acidimicrobiia bacterium | reverse complement strand
GTCGGAGCGGGAGCCCTGGGGCAGCTGATGAACGAGCACCTGGCAGCCCGAGACCTCGCAGCCGTGATGGGGGTGGTCGTGGCCCTGATCCTCGTCGCGCTCGTCATCGACGACACCAGCGCCCGACTCCGGCGCGTGTTGCGATGACCTCGGCGGCCGTCGGACTGTCACGGCCCCGGCGTTCCTGCAACTCAACTCCAGCACACGCGCTATCACAACCGAGGCGGGTGTCCCGCCGACCCGACGTCAGGAGATACCACGACATGTCCGACAACACTGCAGCCACCATCTCGGTCGACGAGCTCGCCGACCTCCTGATGGAGACCGGTCAGCACCATCATCGAGCGTATATCGAGTCCGACGGTACCGATCCCGAGTGGGCGATGTGGTACGCCGGGTACTTGCAGAGTCGGCTGTGGGAACGAGCTGGTTCGCTCCCGTCCCGCAGCCTGCTCGTGCACCTCCTGCTCGGTGCCCAGGAAGACCACGAGGCCAATGGCGGTGACAGCCCGTGGCCGCTGCACTATGCGCGTATCATGCTCGCCGCGCTCGCCGAGGCCTGAGATGCCGCTCAGCTGCCGGGGCCACCGTCGGGGTTGAGACCGAGGAAGGGGCCGACGTCCCGCATCGAGGCGGGAACCGGGACACCGGTGGCGTCGAGGATGCGGTTCATCATCTCGAAGTTGCCGGCGGCCGCCGCAGCCGGGGCCACCGCATCGTGACCCAGCACGTCGGCGACGGTGTCTCGCGCTGCGGCGAGGCCGTCGGTGCGGCCGACCAGCGCATCAGTGAAGGCCAAAAGGGCGGACGCGTCGTCACGTCCCACCGGTCGATCACGATCGCCGATCGCTCGTATGTCGATGTTGATCCGGTTGATCTGGGCGCTCGCACGGAGCATGCCGCCGTGGGCGAACAGTCAAAAGAAGCAGCGGTTGATCAGCGAGGTCCTGGCGGCCACCAACTCGAGCTGCCAGCGAGGCAGGCCCTTGACGATGTGGAGATCACCCATCTCGGCGTAGGTGAGGTAGAGAGCACCGTGGAGGTCCGCCTGGGCAGCATCCTCGGCCGGAACCGCTGACAGCGCCGTCGTCGCCCCGGCGGGTCCCACGGTTGGAACGTAGGCTGATCGCCGCTTCGCGCCACGATGGACCCGGCCGGTCGGCGGATGCTCATCGGTTGCGACGAGTGCTGGCGCAGGTCGACCGATGCCGCGGCAGAACGTGTCGATCGCTGTCGTGCGGGCCACCACGCCGACGAGCTCGACGAAGGCTTCTGGCTGGTCGAACGCATTCACGTCGCCGACGGTCACGTCGTGGGCCGCAGTCGCGGTGCGGGCCGCCAGGGCTGCGACGCCGTCCGGGAGGACGCTGGGCACGTGGTCCGTCGAGCTCGCGAACGCACGACGAGCCGACGCCGCGATCGCGATGCGCTCGGCCGCCGTCCAGGACGCTCCGACCGTTCCGATGTTGTGGACGGCCCGGGCCACGCCTGCCTCGATGTCCGGGGAGACGCTGAATTCGATGTCGCTCATCTGGCGGGGCCTCTCGTCGTGACCTCAGCGGGCAAGTTGGCCGACAATGGCAGTGGCGGTGTCGGGATCGATCTGGAAGCCGTCGAAGCAGACCCGGCGCTCGGGGCCGATGATGACCGTCCAGGGGGTCCCTCCTGTGCGGTAGCTGCGCATGATGTCAGGGGGCCCGCCATCCCGGCCCGGATCGTGACCGACGGCGATATCGCTCAGGCCGTGCTGGGCGACCGATGCCAGCGCCCGCTCGGAAGTGTTCACGTCATGACCCTCGAACACCGTCTGCACGGCGACGAAGGTGACGTCGTCCTCGCCGGAGCGACGCCTGACCTCGGCGAGGGTGGGGAAGCCGTGGCTGTGACATCCCGGGCACCACGACTGGAAGCAATACAGATACACCACGGGGGTCGTCAGATCGGCCAGATGCAGCGGCTCGCCGCCTCCGGTGTTGAACCAGGTGGGGACGTCCCATTCAGGAGCCGGATAGCCGCCGATGCCAAGCGATGCCTGCCGCATGACGATAGGTAACCCCAGGGACAGGTTCGTTACGTCACTGCGCGGCGGTCGGTTCTGGTCGGCCAGGATCGGACCGGCTCTCGAGTCGTGAGCCAGAGCAACGGTCGACGACTCCGAAGGCGACGGCGTGGGCTTCTGGATCGGCGAGCTCGGTGAGGAGATCATCGGATCGCCAACTGGCCGACCCGAGGCCAGCACTCATGCACCATCGCTCGATGTCGGCGAGGTCGAGAACGATCTTGTCGATGGTCTCGACGTAGTGGTGGCGCATGCCGTCGAGGTCGAACGTGCCCTGGGCGTGCAGTCGCAGCGTCGTGTCGTCGAGCCACCAGCGGCGCCAGGTCGTCTCCGCGTTCGCGCTGCGTTGGCGCTCGATTCGTTCCGACGTCGCAACGAGGCCGACCCTCGTGTTGACGTCGAACACGAAGAGCCCGCCAGGCGCAAGGACTCGGGCCACCTCCCGGAGAGCGCACTCGACCGAACGCGTCGACTGCAGGTGGTTGAGGACGTTGAAGGTGGCAGTCACGAGATCGAACGGCCCGATGACCGGCAACGCCATGGCGTCGCCTACGACTACGGTGCCGCGATCACCGGACGACGTATCGACGCGATGGCGCAGCATCGGTAATGACCTGTCGACCCCCACGGTTCGCAGCCCGGCCGCCCGCAGCGCATCGGTCAGCTGGCCGGTCCCAGCACCAATGTCCAACGCCCGCTGCGGCCTGTCGTCGCGACTCTCGGCAACCAAGCGGAGCAGCCGCGGCGCCAAGCGAAGCGAGAAGGAGTCCGGGCGGCTCTCGGTCCAGGCGTAGCGCAGCGCTGCCGTCTCGTCGTAGCCTGATGCAGTCATGTGACATCCAGGCCGGCGAGCAGCGCAGCCCACGCAGCGCGCTCCGCTGCCTCGGTGAACCTCGGTTGCAGCGCCTCGACGGCGGTCGTCAACGACTCGAGCAACGCCGGCGTGGTCGCCAGCTCCGACAGACGATCGCGCAGCGCGACGGCGTTCCCGACCGGGAAGTAACCCGGATACCGCTCCCCGAGAACGCCGACGTTGCCGTCGATGTCAGCTGCAAGGATCGGGAGACCGGCCATCACCGCCTCCGAAATCACGTTTGCGCCACCCTCGATCTGCGAGGTGTTCACCAGCAGGCGCGACGACGCGTAGACGCGCCGAATGGTCGTGCTCGGCACCTCGCCGTGCCAGTGGAACCGGTCGTTCGCTGCGGTTTCGGCCGCCGCCCACGACGC
>JAOTZB010000088.1 GCA_029861625.1 Acidimicrobiia bacterium | reverse complement strand
CCGACTGTCGAAACGCCACCTCGGCATGGCCGCGAACCTGGCCACCGTGTACGACCCCGAGGGCGCCGTCGACGCGGGCTTCCTCGACCGGCTCGCCGACGACCCGGTCGAGGCCGCGATCCAGCACGCCGCCATGCTCGCCGAGACCCTGCACCCGGCAGCATTCCAGGTCACCCGCGATCGCCTGCGCGGCGAATCGGCCGAGCTGATCCGAGCGCGAATCGCCGACGATCTCGCCACCTTCACGGTCGGCTGAACCCTCCACCGACTCCTTGCCCGGCCACGCGGGACTACCTCGGGCCCCCGTCGGGTTGGAATCGTGAGCCGAGAGAGGCCAGAGATGACGACCGCAGGCAGCAACGAGATCGAGTTCTACTGGCGCCCGGGCTGCGGCTTCTGCATGAGCCTCGACCGTCAGCTGCAACGACACGGCATTGCCGTCACCAAGCACAACATCTGGGAAAACCCGTCGGCTGCGGCGCACGTCCGGAACGTCGCCCGCGGCAACGAGACCGTCCCGACCGTCACGATCGGCCCGACCTCGCTCGTGAACCCGTCGATCCACGAGGTCGCGTCCGTGCTCACCAGCGAGGCCCCGCACCTCCTGCCCGAGGACTACGAGGCGCCCGAACCCGGCCCGGTCGGCCGATTCGTGACTCGCCTCCTCGGCGGGAGCTGACCGGCTGCCGCGAGCAGCGGTGGCACCTCCAGGCGAGAGCGGAGTCCTAGCGTGGTCTCCTGATGCAGCGGCCGGCACCTCCGACGAGACGCGTCGCCGTCGCGCTCGGTCTGCTCGCGCTCTGCATCGTCGGCTTCGGCCTGCGCACCTGGAACATCGACTGGGACCGGGGCACCCACCAGCACCCCGACGAGCGCTACTGGAGCTTCGTCACCGCTGACATCGAAGCACCGGCGAGTGTCGGCCAGTACCTCGACGGCGCAGTCTCGCCGCTCAACCCCTACAACTCCCGTGACACGTGGGTCTACGGCACCTTGCCGCTGTTCACGACGAAAGCGACGGCCACCTGGCTCGTCAACGACGGGCCGGTGGCGTCGACGATCACCGGAGGCCTCGACCTCGTGGGTGTCGACCTCGTCGACGATGACGGTGTGCTCCGCTTCGACAACGAGTTCGAGAGTCAACTCGTCGGCCGATTGATCTCGGCGCTCTTCGACACCGCGACGATCGGCGTCGTGTTTCTCCTCGGCCGGCGACTCGGTGGCTCGATCGTCGGACTGGTCGGCGCGGGCCTCCAGGCCTTCGCCGTGTTGCACATCCAGTACAGCCACTTCTACGGCGCCGAGACCATCGCGGCGTTCTTCGCCACCGTGGCGGTGCTGTTCGCGGTTCGACTGGCGCGCGACGGACCATCGGATCGACTCGTTGTCGGCGCGGGTCTCGTCGTCGGCGCCGCCGTCGCCGCGAAGCTGAGCACCGCCGCGGTCGCGGTCGCGCCGGTGGTCGCGATCGGTGTGGCGTACCGCTCGACGCTGGTCCGTCTCGGACTCGCGCTGCGGTCCGGTGCCCGTGCTCCTGTGGTCGGGTTGGGCCGCCTCGTCGGCCACGTCGGCCTGTTCGGTCTCTCGGCCCTCGTCGTGTTCAAGGTCGCCCAGCCCTATGCGTTCGGCCAGTGGTGGGGCCTACGACTCGATCAGCGCTATCTCGACGACCTCGACTACCTCACGGGGGTCAACGACGGCTCGTCGAACGTGCCGTGGACGATCCAGTGGATCGGTCGTCAGCGCCTGCTCGGACCGCTGCAGTCCGCTTTCTGGTGGGGCTTGGGCCCCGGCCTCGGGCTCCTGGTCGCGGTCGGGGCGGTGTTGACGGTCCGCAGGCTCTGGCTACGCCGCGAGTGGTGGCTCTCGGTCCCGCTCGCGTTCATCGCCGTCGAGATCGCATTCGTGGCTGCGCAGTTCAACGGGCTGATCCGCTACATGCTCCCGGCCTACCCGACGGCCATCGCGCTCGCCGGTTGGGCGGTCGTCGACCTCTGCCGCCGCGCATCTCGCACCTCGGCTCGTCCGCTGCTCGGGCGAATCGGTGCCGCCGTGGCGCTCGGCGCGGTCGTGGCGACCGTGGTGTGGGCTGCTGCGTTCACCAGCGGCGTGTACGGCAACCAGCACAGCCGACTCGCGGCGACCGAGTGGATCGTCGAGAACATTCCGGCCGGATCGACCGTCACGCACTCGCTGTGGGACGACGCATTGCCGCTTCGCACGGTCGACGCCGCGGCCCTCGAACTCGCGACGGTCGAGCTCGACCCCTTCGCCGCCGATTCGAGCGCGAAGGTCGAGACGTTGATCGACTCGCTCGACAAGGCCGACTACGTCATCGAGGCATCGAATCGGATCTACGACGCCGTCCCCCGCTTCCCGGCCCGCTACCCCGCCACGGTCGCCTACTACGAGGCGCTCTTCGCCGGCACGCTCGGTTTCGAACAGGTCGCCGAGTTCACCAACGAACCGTCCGTCTTCGGCATCTCGATCGATGACGCCCGCGCCGAGGAGACCTTCACGGTCTACGACCACCCCACCGTCACGATCTGGGCGAAGACCGGCGACTGGTCGGCGGCCCGAGCGCGAGCGCTGATCGATCCCGATCGTGCCGACAACGGATTCGACACGACCCATGCCGATGCCGGTGCGAATGCCCTCCAGCTCACGCCTTCGGACTACGAGGCCCAGCAGTCGGGCGGCACGTTCACCGACGTCTTCGACGACGACGGCGTTGCCACGACTGCACCGTGGCTGTGGTGGTTCCTCTGGCTCGAGGTCGCGGCACTCGCGGCCGTGCCGTGGACGACGTGGCTCTTCCGTCACCTTCCGAGCCGCGGCTACGCGTTCTCGAAGGTGCTCGGCCTGGTCGCCGTTGCGCTTCCCGCCTGGGTCCTGGTCGCCACCGGCACGGCCGACCAGTCCGACCGGCTGGCATGGCTGGTGCTCGCCGCTGCCGTCGGCCTCGGCGCGTCGATCGGGTGGCGCCGCCGCCATGACCTCGCGGCCGACTGGCGAACGAATCGACGATCGTGGCTCGCAGCCGAAGCGATGTTCGTCATCTTCTTCGCGCTGGTCCTCGTCTTCCGCTTCGCGAACCCCGATCTGTGGGCGCCGTTCACCGGAGGCGAGAAGCCGCTCGAGCTCTCGTACTTCACGGCCGTCACGCGTTCGACCACGCTCCCTGCCTATGACCCGTGGTTCGCCGGTGGGGCGATGAACTACTACTACTTCGGCTACTTCGCGCTGGCCGTCCCCACGAGGGCGCTCCACCTCCCGCCGGAGATCGCCTTCAACCTCGGGCTCCCCACCGTCGCCGCCATGGCAGCCGCGACGACGTTCGGCATCGGCCAATCGCTCGGTGCGCTCGTGCGCCCGGCCGCGAACCGCGCACGCATCGGCGTCGGGGCCGTCGCCACGGTGTTCCTGCTCGGCATCGGGAACCTCGACGCCGCCCGGCAGAAGCTGGGCCGGCTGGGGTCGGGACAGGAGTTCGACTGGTGGGCGCCGAGCCGGGTGAACGACGGCACGTTCGACATCACCGAGTTCCCGTTCTGGTCGATGCTGTTCGGCGACCTCCATCCTCATGTGATGGGCATGGCCTTCCTCGGACTCGTCGCCGCGCTGGGGTTGGGGTACTTCACGGCGTCGAGGGTCGGGGACTACGCGCGATCGATCGTCTTCGCGGTCGGGCTCGGGTTGGCGACCGGTGTCGTCCGGATGGCTCACACGTGGGACCTTCCGGCCGCGGCGCTGGTGACGGTCGGCGCGGTCGGGGCGGGCCAGCTGGTGGCCGCCGGCCCGCAGGCTGTCCGTGTCCGACGCGCCATCTGGCACCTCGGGCTCGCTGCGGTGGTGCACCGGCTTCTCGTCGCGCCATACGTGGCGGCGGGTGAGACCTTCGACAACGGTGTCGGCGAGCCTCCGGTGACCACTCGTCTCATCGACTTCCTGTCGCAGTTCGGGCTCTTCGTGGCCATCGCGGTCGCATATCTGGTGGTCCGCGCCATCGAGCTGACCCGACGACGGGCGGGTGACGGTGTCGCCTCGTCAGCTGCTGTGGGCACTGCCGTCGTTCTCGCCACGGTCGTCGGGAGCCGGTTCAGCGCGGTGGCGGCATTGTGCGCGGCGCTCGTGGTCGCCCTCGTGGCCCTGCCCGTGATCGACTGGCGCTCGCCCGTGGAGCCTGTCGATCGGCACACGTCGGGACCCGTCGCCGGCCACATGGCGGTGAGTGGACTCCTCGCCCTCGGCTTCGCGATCGCCGGAGGCGTCGATGTGGTGACGGTCGACAACGACGTCGAGCGGCTCAACACGGTGTTCAAGTTCTGGTACCAGTCATGGCACTTCCTGGCGATCGGCGGTGCGATCGCCGTCTTCCACGTGACGACCTCGATCGTGCCGGCCCTGTCGGTGCACCCACGCTCCCGAGCAGCGGCGCGTCGTCACGCCGTAGCCATCGGGTCGTTCGCCGTGATCGTCGCACTGGTGGTCGCGTCGTTCGCATATCCCGTGTTCGCTCCGCCGGCCCGACTCGATGACCGGTTCGCCATCATCGACCCGACGCTCGACGGGCTGGCGTTTCTCGACGCCGATCCGATCTACGTCGATGCCGGCCGGCCGATCCCGATCGGCGACGACCTCGTGTTGATCGAGTGGCTGCGCGAGAACGTCGAGGGCACGCCCACGATCGTCGAGTCGGTGGGCCCGCTGTACGGATGGACGAGCCGCATGTCCATCTACACGGGCCTGCCGACCGTCCTGGGCTGGGACTGGCACCAGACCCAGCAGCGGCGCGCCTACGTCGACGCCATCGATCAGCGCCGGGCCGACGTGCAGCGTCTCTACTCGACGACCGACCCGGCGATGATCAGCCGCGTCCTGCGCCGATACGACATCGCGTACGTGGTGGTCGGCACCCAGGAGCACGTCTACGGCTCACCGGCGGGCCTCGCCACCCTGGCGGGTCACTCCGCGCTCGATCTCGCGTTCGGAACGGGTGACTACGCCATCTACGAAGTGGACAAGGCCGCCCTCGCCGCCGAATAGTCCTGGCCGCACGATGTCGCTCCCACCGTCACGAGACGCGACCAGAACGAGTTGTGCGGTCGTCAGCCGGGTGGGGCGAGGAGGTCGTCGGCGCGGACCTCGAGGGCCAGGGCCCCCGGACTCACGAACACCGTCTCGTCGATCGATCCGACCTCGGTCTCGTCCCAGATCTCGCGGTCGACGAACCAGCGAAACCAGTCGGTGGGGCCGGCGGCGGTGTACGACGGCACCCACCATTCGCGATGGGGTTGCACGGTGGCCTGGTGATCGACCAGCAGCGGCTCGACCAGCGGGACGTTTCTCGCCACGGCGACCACGACATCGGCTCCCGGCGTCGGGTCGCCGGCGCCCAGATCGATGTAGGCGACATCGTCGAGGTCGCGGAGATACCAGACGTAGGGCCACGCCGCGCTGTCGGAGGAGTCGATGACGATCGACGCCGGACGTCCGAGCTCGGCCCTGATCAGCCGGTCGAGGTCGTACATCCGCTCGACGGTCGCCGCGAGCTCGGGCGAGGCCTGACCGGCCTGGGTGAGCAGCTCGCGCGGCTCCTCGCCCCTGGAGTACGAGAGCTGGAACGATGCGACGACCGTCACGACCACGCCGATGCCGAGGAGCCCTGCCATGAGTCCCACCCGCAGCTCGCCCCGACGTTCCCACAGTTCCTGAGCGCCGAGGCCGGCGAGCAGGACGAACGGCAGGAGCGGGTGTACCACCAGCCAGGGCATACGTTCACCCGCGTAGGAATAGGCGGCGAGCGAGACGATCGCGCTCCACAGGGCGAACCGGCCGACGAGCGTCGAGCGTCGCAGCTCCCTGCGAATGCCGACCAGCGCGAGCCCGATCGTCACGAACTCGTACAGCGGCAGGACGAACAGGTAGTAGTAGCCGGGCTGTCCGCCTCGATTCACGTCTTGCTGGCTCCGCCAGTAGTCCCACCCGCCGAAGAGGCCGTCGAACACGGCGTTCCACGGTGTGGAGGCCGTGTTGGCCCCCGTCGACGTGCGGAACAGCACCGTGAACAGCGCGACGAAGACGAACGCGCCGATGCCGGCGGCGAGTACCCAGACCTGCCATCCCGGCGCGATGACGGCTCGCAGCACGGGCACATCGGCGGCGGCCACGCCGGCTCGGCGCGCCCTGACGCCGGTGTAGACGACACCCCCGATGAGCAGCGCCCCCCACCACGCCATGTTGGCCACGAGCGGTTCGCCCAACACGAAGGCCAGGACGGCCAGACCCGCGCCGATCAGCACCGCCCCGGACCCGACCGGACGTCCGCCGCTCGCCTCCCACAGCTCGCCCGACAGCTCGACGAGGAGGAACGAGCCGACGACGAGGACCAACAAGAACACCGACTCCTTCACCGCCCACGCGGCGACCAGTGTGACGAGCAGCCCGACCACGAGCGCGGGGCGGGGCCGCTGGAGGTGTGCGAGCAACATCACGAAGAACGCCAGCGACAAGAAGGCGAAGAAGGCGTCTTCGCGACCGAAGCGGCTGAAGTAGAGGTACGACGGGCTGATGCAGAGGATCGCCGCGATCGCGATGGTGGCGGCCCGGCCGATCTGGCGTCGGAGGAACCACGGCAGCCCGATGAGCGCCGTGCCGGCGAGCGCCGAGATGAGGCGGGCGGTCGTCGTCGACAGGCCGAGCAGCCAGAAGAAGCCCGCCGTGATGTAGAACCGCAACGGCCCGTGGTAGACGGGGTCGTACCCCTCGTAGGTGTCGTCGAGGAACCGTTGCGAGAACCACGCGTCGAGGCTCTCGTCGTGGTGCAGCGCCCGCGTGCCGAGATCGACGAGCCGCAACACGAGCCCGAGCGCCATCAGTACCAGGATGATCGTGGCCAGCCGCCGGTCGGCGGTGGAGCCACGCTGCGGGGTCTCGGTTCCGATCGCGCTCACACGATGCCCTCCACGGCGTAGACCCGGAATCCGCCCAGGTCGTACACCAGGGTGCCCGATCGATCCCAGTAGACGGTGTCGGCTCCGGCGGCCAGCTCGTTCGGGCCGATCACGACGTAGTCGACTCCGAACTCCTCGACGAGACCGATGGCCTCGGGCCCACCCGCCAGGATCTCGCGACTCGCCTCGGCGCGCCCGATCCAGTCGAGCCCGAGGTCGAAGACCCAGCCATCGAACGCCGTCACGACCGGGCGGCCTCCGATCGACGAGATCGGCTGCGACGTGGACGACGACGAGACGACGAACACCGAGTCGGCAGGGGTGGCCGCGCGGGCCCACTCGCCCACCAGCTGCTCGCCGGCGGTCACGACCGTGGCCGGGTAGACACCGGCGGTTCCGTCGAGGGTCTTGAAGATGTCGAGCCCCCCGGCGGCCACGAGGCTGAGCGCACCCAGCGCGATGGCAGCGTTGGCGAACGCATTGACCGGAGGGTCGGCCCGGGCGGCCCACCTCGCCGCCTCGACGATGACTGCCGCGACGACGAACGAACCGATGAGCCACCAGAAGACTGCGTACTTGGCGTTGTTGCCGACCCAGGGGTGGGGAATCGCGAAATGGACGCCCGCCCACCAGAGCCAGATCGGGGCCACGGCGACGGCAACCCGCCGGGACACGGCGCCCCGCCACACGAGCCCGCCGACGAACAGCAGGGGGAACAGGCCCGTGTTCCACAGCCAGAACCAGACGATGTCCCACGGCGTGTCGCCCGCGACCCAGCCCCACTCCCACCGAAATGCGCTCTCGGGGGGCAGCAGCCACACGACCGTCGGCAGCGCCAGCGCCGTAGCCGGGACGAGGTACCAGAGCCAGTGCCGCCACCCGGCGCCATTCGGCGCGACGGCGTCGGTCAGGGCCCAGATCGAGCCGAGCACCAGGGCAGTACCCCACCCGAAGGTGTGGAACAGCGGCGTGATGCCGACGAGGACGCCGGCCCATGCCATCGACGCGCGATCACCGGATCGGCGAGCCGACCACAGCACCACGAGCGCGATCAGTACGACCGAGAACCCGATGAGCGTCGGCCGCTGCGGATAGAGGTGACCGAGCACGGGGTTGTCCATCCACAACGTGTCGAAATCGCGTGTGTAGTCGCGTGGGAGGTTCCACACCACCGACCAGCCCTGATCGGCGACGTCGTCGAAGAAGCGGAAGAAACCGAAGCCACCGGCGGCGAGGAACGTGATCGTGCCGACCACGGCGACGCTCCGTCGCTCGAAGAGCCGGCGGCCGAACATGTACAACAGGGCCGGCAACGCAAACGCCAGGTAGCCGGTGGTGAGGGTGAGCGCCGCCGGCACCGAGAGCCCCGCCGGAACGGTCAATGCGGCGAAGAGATCGACGCCGAAGTGATAGGCGAGGTCGTCGCCTGCGGACAGGGGCGTGGTCAGGTCGAGGTCACCGCCGTATGCGAACGATCCGGCGTAGGCGAGATGAGCCTGCCAGTCGCCGAACACCGACAGGTGTCCGACCGCGACCCCGCCGGTCGGGCTGCGCTGGTAGGCCAGGCTGAGTATTCGGATGGTGAGCGGCCAGGTGACGGCGAGCAGGCCGAGGAGCGGAGCCGGGCTGGCCGGGTCACGCCATCCTGCCCGCAGGCGCCGACCGAAGTCGGTGATGTCCGCCCGCAGTGTCGGCGCCAGCGAGCGCCACCCCGGCGCCGCGAGCACGATCGCAGCTCCGGTGCCGACGACAACCGCTCCACCGCTGAAGTCGAAGAATGCGATGGCGACGAACGAGGTGGACGTGACAGCCATGGCGCCGACAACCGCTGCGATCGGGAGCCGTTCCTCGACCCGCAGGACCATCGGGAGGTACCCCGTGACTCCCACGCCGACGCCGATGCACGACACGAGGAAGATGGCCGAGAGCAGCGTCATGGCAGCTGCGAGTCTATGAGCTGGCGTCCGCGAGCGAGCCCACCCCCCGCACCCGTCGACCCGGTGACACCCACCGGCACCGCAGACGGCGGCGAAGGTGATTCACTCTCCAGGGTGCAAACGCTGCGCCTCCTCGTGCTGCTCCCGCCGCTCGCCGTCTTCGTGATGGCCTGCTCGAGTGCAGCCGTCACGTCCTCGTCGGCCCCGGCGCTGCCGGGATTCTGCGAATGGGCCGATGCGATCGAAGCCGCGGTGCCACCGGTTCCCGAGCCCGTCGAGGCCGACGTACCACTCGACATCGACCGCCTCGTCACCATCAGCAACAGCCTCACGGCCTTCGCCGGCACCCTCGAGTCAGCGGCGGCGTTCGCTCCCGAAGCCGATCAGACATCGTTCACCGAGCTCGCGTCGTTCAACCGCGAGGTTGCGTCGGTGATCACGAGCAGCGGCGATCTGCGCGACGAGGTCACCGACTCCGCCGCGGACGCCGCCGACCGGGTCGTCGACACCCTGGCCGACGAGTGCGACGTCGTCATCGAGCCCGCCGCGACGCTCGCGTTCGTCGCCCGCTGACGTGCCCGAGGGTCACACCGTCCACCGCCTCGCCCGCGACCTGGCACGCGACCTCGGCGTCAACGCCGTCACCGCCTCTTCACCGCAGCAGCGATTCGCGGCCGGCGCCGATCTCCTCGACGGACAGGTCGCGACCAGGTGCCGTGCCTACGGGAAGCACCTCTTCGTCGACTTCGAGGCCGGCGACACGTTGCACATCCATCTGGGGCTGATCGGCAAGTTCCGTCGTACCGCGCCCGACGCTCCCCGCGACACCGTCCGGTTGCGGCTGGCGGTCGACCACATCGCCTGGGATCTCACCGGCCCGATGACCTGCACCGTCGGCGGGCCGGACACGTTCACGGACGTCACCACGACGCTCGGCCCCGATCCGCTGCGACGCGACGGTCGACTGCCCGACTTCTCCGAGCGTGTGGCCACGCGTCGAGTCCCGATCGGCGCGGCTCTGCTCGACCAGCGCGTCGTCGCAGGAATCGGCAACGTCTACCGGGCAGAGCTCCTGTTCCTGGTGGGGATCCATCCGTCCGTCCCGTCGCTCATGCTCGCCGATGCCGAGGTGAACGATCTGTGGAACGTCGCAACCGATCAGCTCAGGCGAGGCGTACGGCTGAACCGCATCGTCACGGTCGACCCCGCCGACGTGGGAGCCAGCAGCGTCGGCCGCATCGGCGCCGACGACCGACTGCACGTCTACAAACGTGCGGGCGAACCGTGCCGCCGTTGCGGCGCTCCCATCGAACGGTTCGTGCTCGCCGGCCGCAAGACCTGGTTCTGTCCGACGTGCCAGCCGCCACCATGACAGCGTGGAACCGATGAACGACGAGTACGACGCGATCGTCCTGATCTCCTTCGGCGGCCCCGAGGGTCCTGACGATGTGCTGCCGTTCCTCCGAAACGTCACAGCCGGTCGGGGCATCCCCGACGAGCGACTGCGCGAGGTGAGCGCGCACTACGACCGGTTCGGAGGCGTGAGCCCGATCAACCAGCAGTGCCGCGATCTGATCGCCGCGCTCGAGCTCGAGCTCCGTGGCGTCGGGATCGACCTCCCGATCCACTGGGGGAACCGCAACTGGCACCCGATGCTGGCCGACACCGTTGCTGCCATGCGCGACGACGGCGTCACGAACGCGCTCGGCATCGTGACGTCGGCGTTCAGCTCCTACTCGTCGTGTCGCCAGTACCAGGAGGACATCGCCGCGGCCCGTGCTGTGGTCGGCCAGGGTGCCCCGACCATCGACAAGGTACGCCCCTACTGGGACCATCCCGGATTCCTGGCCGCGGTGACGGATCGGACAGACAGCGCGATCGCAGCGCTCGACGACCGGGAACGGCGCGCGGCCCGTCTCGTCTTCACGGCCCATTCGATCCCGATGTCGATGGCTGCGACGTCCGACTACGTTGCCCAGCTCGAGGAGGCGGCGCACATCATCTCGACGCGCCTACCGACGATCGCCGGATACGACCTCGCCTACCAGAGTCGCAGCGGCGCACCGCACGTTCCGTGGCTCGAACCCGACATCGTCGAACACCTCGGGACGCTCGATCCGGCGACCATTGCCGTCGTGGTCCCGCTCGGATTCGTCAGCGATCACATGGAGGTGCTCTTCGACCTCGACCTCGAGGCGGCGAACGCCGCCGAAGAACGAGGGATCCGCTTCATCCGGGTGCCGACGGTCGGGACCCACCCGCGTTTCGTGCGGGCGCTGCGCGAGCTCATCGAGGAGCGGCTCGATGATCGACCGCGACTGTCCTGCGCTGCCGACGGACCACGTCCCGACGTGTGCGCGGCCGACTGCTGCCCGGCTCCGATCCGGCCCGCTTCGCCGACGAACTGACGCTCAGGGCCCGCCGAGCTCGGCGAGCTCGTCAGGGCTGAGGCATGCGAAGAAGATGTCGAACAGCTCGGCCTGGGAATCGGCGGGTAGCTGCTCGAAGTCGGCCGAGGGCGCCGAGAGGAAGATCTCGAGCAACGCGGCCCCTCGTTCGTTCAGACACGCCACGGCCTGGTCGCTCAATGTCCCGGCGCCGATGGTGGACACGAGGATGTCGCCGAGGCCCACGCAGGCGAACACCGGCGAGATGAGCGAGCTCTGCGCGTCGGGCGGCAGATCCTCGAACTCGACATCGGCACCGTAGATCACGAACGTGTCCAACAGTTCCTGCACTGTGGCCCGGTCGGAGTAGGTCTCGGCGAGGCACGCCTCGGCGTCGGGCGGCAACAGCGTTCCGATTCCCGAGACCACCTCGGTCGCGATGCTGTTGCCGAGCGGTTCGGCCCCGATGCAGTCGAAGAGGGCGTCGACCAGTGCGGTCGCCGCCTCGGGCGTGATCTCGGAGGCCTCGTCGAGCCGGATGACCTCGGCCGCGCCGAGCGAGTCGATCAGCGAGATGGCGATGCAGTTCTCCTGTTCCGGAGTGACGTCGCCGAACACGTCTTCCTCGAGCACCTCGCCCGCGAGCTCGCCGGCCGACGCGACGCCGTTGCCGACATCGGTGGGTTCCCCGCCCGGCTCCTCGGTGGGCTCCTCGGTCGGCTCCTCCGTGGGCTCCTCGGTCGGCTCCTCGGTCGGCTCTTCGCTGGGCTCATCGGGCTCGGCATCGGGCTCATCGCGGGCGTCGTCGGAGCCGGACGCCGAGTCGTCGCCGGCCGGCGCGGACGTGTCGATGCTGAGCGACGGCTCCTCCGCGGTGCACGCCGCCGCGGCGAGACCGAAGGCGAACACGAGTGCGAGGAGACGGAGACGAGTCATGGCACCAACCTAACTGCTCGGTACGGACGCGTCGGACAACTGGGTCAGCGAGCCCACACCCCGTCGAGGTCGGTCATGCCCTCGGTCGACGTGCCGATC
>JAOTZB010000087.1 GCA_029861625.1 Acidimicrobiia bacterium | reverse complement strand
GAGCTCCTCGATGGCGATCTCGCCGCTCGCCGCGTTCAGCTGGGGCCCGACGATCTTGATCGGTATGGCCCGCTGGAAGGTCCAGGCCGCCATGGCAATCTTTCGCGACTGGTCCTTCACCACGACGGTGCCGTCGTAACGCCGCACCGGTAGGACCCCGGCGACGATGTCCTGGAACCACTGCCAGAGATCGGACTGCACGCCGCCGGCCGCCGGTCCGAACATGCCGCGCTTGCACACGACCGGTGAGTACTTCGCCCGGCCGATGCGCCGCACGATCGCGTTGTTCCGACCGCCTTCTTCGTAGTCGGCGACATCCATCTCGACCTCGAGTCCGCTCACCTCCTGGAACCCGCCGTCACCGATCGTCTGAGGCCCCTGGCCCGAGACGCGTTTGAAGGTCACGTCGAACCGAAAGGTCGTGATCAGTACGTCAGCCACGGGTCATCGCCGCGTCACAAGGGTCCCGTTCCACACCCCCAACCTCTGCCCGGATCGTCACGAGAGCGTCACCGCCCGAGTTCGCTCCGGCGGTGACGCTGACGTGACGAGTGTGGGCTGGTCTATGCCTGTGAAGGGACTACCGACCGATCCACCGCGGGCCCGTGGCTGAGGTCGCGAGAGCACAGCTACCCGAGACACAGCCCAAGGACGGCCGCGATACGCCCAGCGCCGAGCAAGCGCCCGACATGGGACTGGGCAAAGCGCTCGACACTCGAAGCCGCAGGCTGGGCGAATCCGGCTACCGATCACCGCTCGGTGAGACGACGGTCCACACCGGTGCCGAGGCCCGGCGCTTGGCCGCAGCCAACAACGCCCGGGCGGTCACGATCGGGTCGAGAATCGCGTTCGCTGCGGGGCAGCACCGGCCCGGCACGCTCTCGGGTGACGCCCTCATGGCCCACGAGCTGGCGCACGTCGTCCAACAGCGAGGCGCATCTCCCGGAGATCGGCCGAAGCGTGGTTCCGCCGCGGCCGAAGCCGACGCCGATCGATCTGCTGCATCGGCACTACTCGCCAGCAACGAGCATCGCCGATCGATCGGGGGACGCATCGGCTTCGGCCCAGGGCAACTTCCCACGCCGGGTCCGGCACGCCCGAAGAAGCGATTGGGACTGTCACTCCAGAGCTGCCCATCCACGCCTGATCGAGCCAGCTCCGGCCGCGGCGACGCCCCGGCTGGCGAGCCAGTTCACTACCGCGGCGCACCCTCGGAGCGCGGCGAGGTGTTCGATTCGATCGAATACGACAGCGATGTAGGTGGCTACCACGCCGTGATCGACGGCGACGGAGATCAGGCAGCCGAGCTCGACCTGGTCTTTCGGGGCCGCGACAGGGAGGAATACAGGCTGAACTACGACCGCGTCGAGGTCGAGGCGACGAGGCTGGGAAACACTCCCGATCGCAGTGGCCCGGGAACGGAATCACACAAGGCGAGCTTCGATACCACCGGCCAGCAATTCGAACGACGGCTACGCCCGAACATCACGCAACGAACCGATGGACTTCGGCCGACCCGCATCGCGGTGTCAGGGCAATTCTCGGACTTCACGCGGATGACCATCGATCCGCCGAACCCCGAAGGCGACCGGGCGGACTATCGCTTCGAGCTGAGCAAGCGCGTCGGGTACTCCCGGGACCAGACGCGAGAGGTCCACACCCTGTCGTTCAGCCGCGATCCTGCCGACATCTACCCGGTCTTCGTTCCAGGGGATCCCCGGCGCGCCGGGACGATTTGGGTGCTCGATGCGACGATCGGGCGCTTTGGCGACCGGTTCCGATTCACCTTTCGCAAGCATGGGTTGTCGGGCGGCGTCCGCGTCGGTATCAGCCCCATGAGCGAGGGATTCCCGATTGGCGTGAACCAGATAGACATCCCGATCTTCGGCCACCTGAACGTACAGATCGTTCGAAGTCTCGGGCCGTTTCTCGAACTGGACCTGACCGGTAACGGACGACCCGACATCCGCATCTACCAGGGACTGGAACCGATTCATCCCATCGGCGCCTCACGCGTGTTCCACGAGCCCGAACAGCATCGCAGTATGGCGCTGACGATCACCAGTGGGGATGGAAGCCGGATCTACGGGACTCCCGTCCGCCGCACGGTCACGGAGGGTCGGTATACCGCAGAGAGTCTGGATGTCGAGGGTGAGTTCGAGTCGCTCTCGGCGGCCGCGACGTTGGAGGGACTGGAGGCCTCGGCGCGCGTGCCGGACCTCGCTGCCGACCTGGCGGGTACGACGCGGCGACTCGCGGAACTTCGTGCTCGCGCCGTGGCCGACGAGCTCCTGTCGAGCGAGGCCGACTCCGCCTACCGCCAGCTCGTGGACCGCTGGCTCGAAGCGGCTCGAGCCAGCGGTCCAGCGGGTGACCAGAGCCGCAACGACGAAGCCGCCGAGTCAGCAGTGCGATTCGACTCGGTGTGGTCGACCGAAGCCGCAGGCGGCACGGTGCGGAACCACTACCCCCGAGCGAGTACACGGTTCGTTCGCAACGAGTTCACCGGCGGTGGCAGCTCGACCACATACGGCGGATACCGGATCGATCGTACGAGACGTCGCGGCGATCCGCGTCCGAGCAGTCGTGAGCGCACTGTCGTTCGCTCGAGCACCACTCCTACCCATGCGCAGCGGCTCGCGAGCGCGTTGCGCACGGGCGATCGTTCTCGCGCCAGCGATCTCATGTCACAGATCGGACGGGGTATCGGCCGGTGGCTGGGCCACGAGTTCACTCGAGCCGCAGAGCTCGCTGACGATACCGATGCCAAACGTGAATACAAGCGACTGGCGGCCGAGTCGACCGGCCTGGCCGCGCTGTCGAACGAGCTCGAGCAGCTCGCTGCGCAGAATCCGACGAGAGCCAGTGCGGTCTTCCACTCGGCGCCGGAGTACATCAGATCGGGCGCGGTGCCGAATCTTCCGCTCCGTCTCTACTACTGGAAGCGCGGGTCCACCTGGTACCTCAAGGATCTGACCCATCCGACTCGGCGCGCCAGCCTCGGCGTCCTCGAGTCGTCGGGGGGTACGGACTCCGAGCCTCCCGAGGCGCTCTTCCGAAAGCTCAACGACAAGGCCCGCTACCCGAAGGGCTACATCCAGTACCAGCTCCCCGATCTGGCTGAGGAGCACGGGCGGGCCGGGACGATCGCGACGACGGAACCATGGCGGGTCTCCGATGTCCTCAACTGGATCGGGCTCGGTCTCGCCGCGGCAGCCCTCATCGCCGGATGGGCGCTCAGTGGCGGCACGGCAACACCCGTAATCGTTCCTGCGCTCTGGGGGCTTTCGGCGGGCGTCACCGCTGCCGGGGGTGTCGCCCACATGATCGAGGAGGCCGATCAGGGCCGCCTGACCGGCGCGACGATCGTCCTCGACCTCGCACAGATCGTGGGCAGCCTTGCGGGTGCAGCCGTCCTCTCGGCCAAGGCCGTTCAGGCCTATCGGCTCGGACAGGTCGCCAGGGCGGCCGGCGTCACAAGGGCTGCGGTCAGCGCAACACAGGCAGCGCAGCTCATACCGATGGGGCAGGGCACCCTGCGGGCGCTGCTGTACATCCAGGTCGCCGCCGATACGACCCAGCTCGTGCTGATGGGCGACCAGCTCATCGACACCCTGGCGCAGATCGATTCGAGCGACATGTCCGACACCGACAAGCTCCGGGCGAAGGTCATGGCGCTCGGGCAGTTCGGCTTCTCGGCGGGCCTGACATATGTCTCGGTGCGGGCAACGGTGGGCGAGCTGCGGGCGGCCATCGCCGCCGGCGGTCGAGTTGTCCACGCCGGCGAGGACACGCTCGTGACGGGCCTGCACACGGAGAGCCGGTACGCGGCCGAGCTCGAAGCAGCGCTGCCAGGTTCGCCAGCGCTCGACGGAATGGCCTCGCAACGAGTACGTGTCGTCCCGGTCGAACAGGCAGGTTCGAGCTTGGGGCTGGCCCGGGTCGAGATGGTCAACGGCAAGCCTCAGATGGTTGTGGTCGATGGGGCACCGCTGCACGTGGTGCGTGAAGAAGCTGCTCACATCGAGCAGCTCGCCTTGCTCCGCAGACGATCCAGCGATCTCTCGCCCGCGGAGCGACGGATCCAGGACGCGGCCCGACGTTTCGTCCACGCATCACAACGTTGGTCACGGCTCTCACCTCGCCAGCGAGTGCGCGCCCACCAAGCACGCCTCACGCTCGAGGAGGACGCGCAGAAGCGGCTTCTTTCGCACTACCAGTCCGAGGTCGATGCCGGCCGACCGGTGAACACCATCGAAGTGGACAACGCATGGCAGAACCTCGAGAACGTCCGCCAGCTGCAGGCGGAGCTCACCGCCGCCGAGCGTCACGTGAGAGCAGGCGGCCGGCTGCGAGATGTCGATGCCGGGCTCGACGAAGCCCCCGCCCTGTTCGCCAAGAAGACAACGGCCACGACGAGTGTCGATCCGAGCTGGCGACACATGGGAGAGGACGACTTCGTCCGCACCTACCAGAATCGATATCCGAACTCGACGCTGGACGAGGCAGAACTGCGCCAGCGCCACCGGATGAATCGCCGGCTCAGTCCGCTGACGGGCCGACTGGTCGACCCGTCACGCTCGGTGCCCGATGTCCGAGCCTCACACGTCGAAGGCGCCGGCGAGACGATGCAGATGCAGGGTCCTGGTCGTGCCGAGCTCTCGTACTCGGATCAGCGCAAGATCGACGACCTGCTCGAGGCACGAGACGTCGCTCGAGGCGAGCGAAATGCCGCGGCGAGCGGTAACCCTCCCGACACGGCCGCTCGCAACCAGGCGCAGTACCGGATGAACGAGGCGAGCCGGCAGCTCGGCGAACACGCAGCGAGCCTCTGGGTCGGCCGGCGGTATCCCGGCCCGCCCCGACCAGCCTTGCTGTACCCGACCGGTGGAGGCTCTCGGTCCGGCGACTTCGACCAGGTCTGGCGTTGCACGATCACCGAAGGTGGCCAGCAGCGGACGGTCTACATCGTCGTCGAAGCCAAGGGCGGCTCATCACCGTTGGGATCCCGACGTACGCGTGAGGGGCCCCGTGCCCAACAGGGAACCCGGCTCTACTTCGACGACATCTTGCACTCGATGTTCGACATGGGAGGCGAAGCGCGACGTGCCGTCACCGACCTTCGCAAGGCCCGCGCCGCAGACAGCGCCTCGGTGCGCTACATGCACGTCGAGGCCCCGATGACCTATGTCAGCACGCCGACGGGAGGACAAGCATCCCGAATCGGCGACGTCTCGATTCGTGAGTTCGAAGTCAGTCAGGGAGCAGCGACGCCGAGCACGAATAGCAGCGGAGCGCAGTAGCTCGATTCTCGGTCGAGCACGTCGGGCAGCGAGTCGGCGAGCCTGCCGCGAGCTCACCGATCGAGGTCTCGAGCGGCGCATCGACAGTCGTATCGGCATCGCACCAGTGACACACCACCTCTGCCGACTTCAGCGGCTGGCCGCATACGGCACATGCGATCTGGCTTCGTGAGGACCGAAGGACACCATCAGGGACCACGTCGATGTCAGGCGGTACTGCACGAGACAGCTCGCGAGCCAGGACCACCAGCCCGGTCAGTGGCAGCGAAAGGTACTGCTCTGGACGATCGACCCCGGAGGAAGCTCGATGGAACGCACGGTGGCGAGCCGCCGCATCCGAGATCGCGGCCATGAGCGCCTCGTCGTCGTCGGCGAAGAGGTGCCTGAAGACGCGGATCAGCGGGACCGCTATCTCGAGAAGGCGATCGCCATCGGCGCGACCGTCGGGGTCGGTTGCCACGAGCGCGTCGATGAGCCGCGAGCCGAGGTCACTGCCGTTGCGCCACCACGTCGCGAGCGCGGCCGCCAGCAATGACTCGTCCTCGTGCGATTCTCCGGGCGGTGCTTCGCGCAACACGGCAAGACGCACCGCCGAAGCAGCGTCGCCAGCGGCAGTCGCGGCCCACAATCCGTTCGCCCACTGCTCACCGGAGAGGGCCTCGGCCGGGAGCCCCGGCACCACCGGCCGAATCGATCCACCGATCTCCAGAGAGGTCTCGCCGTCGGATCGAATCGACGTCAGGACCGCGACCGTCAGCTCGCCGGCCAGTCGCAAGGCCGATCCGATTCTCGTGTCGCTCGGATCGGCCGCTGCCGCCCATCGAGCGGCGAGGACGGCGTCGCGCGCACCCATCCGATACTCATAGGGATCGCTGCCCCCGGCGTCGACGGCCAGCTCGGTGATCTCGAAGTAGTCGTCGCGCTCCCGCGCTGCTCGCTCCCGAGCCGGATCGCTCACCGCTGGATCCTCCCACAATGCCTCGCACCGACCTCAGGATCGGACACGTCGGACCAGCTCCCGGACCTCGACTTCGCCGGACTCCTCGAGGCGTGCGAGCGCCGTCGACGCCTGAGGATCCCCGTGACGGGCGAGCGCCCGGACAGCCTCGTAGCGCAGCGGGTACGCGCCCCGTTCGACGGCGTCACGTAGTGCATCGACGCTCTCGGGCCGGCCCCATTCCCCCAGCAGTCGGGCCAGGTTCGGCTGGTCGCCCCGATACTCGGTCAGCGCCACGAGCACGGCCTCATGGGCGTCGTCGGCATGTTCACGCAGATAGTCCATCGCGGCCGCGACCTCTTCTACGTGCTCGCTGGCCAGCTGCTCGATCGCCTCTTCGACCTGCTCGACATCGGTCACTTGATCAGTCCCTTGAATCCCTTGGTGGTGTTGACCGCGTCCTTGTACAGCTGCAGCGCCTTCGGGCTGAGTCGTGGGTCGATGCGGAAACGCTCCCACATGCCGAGCAACACGGCCTTGGCAACCGACGGCTCGAGATTGCGAGCGAGACGACCGACCATCGACTTGATGTTCCTCGACGGGCGGTCCGATCCCTTGATGCCTTTCTTCCTGTCGGCAGCGGAGATCGGGATCGCATGCTTCGCTTCGATCATCTCGGAGTAGATCTCGGTCTCGGGATAGCCGTAGAGCCTCTTCTCGCTCCCGCGGTCGGCGGGCTTGGTGTAGCTCGGGAAATGTTTCGTCGATTCGTCGAAGAGCTTCCAGGCGTACGCGTCGGTCTTGCCGCCGTGCATCGGGTGACCGTGGATCTCGTGCAGCACCGCGCCGAGCACGTATCGCGGGTTCGCGTCGGCAGCGGCGATGAACTTGATCCCGACCTTCATCGGTCGCCCCGAGAGTGCGAAGAGACTCATGCCACGCTTCTGGGCCTCGTCGGCGATGTACTTGGGCTCGAGGGCGATGTCGGCCTTGGTCAACTTCATGGCCGGCTCTTCCTTCTTGGCCAGGGCGATCACGTTGTCGCGCGCGGCCACGGCCATCGGCCACCAGGCTGCCCTCCCGGCCTTGCCCAGGGCATCCCACTCGTTGGGCTGCGGCTTGAACTCGGACTCCTTCTCGACGTGGCTCTCGAAGGTCTTCTTGACGTCGGCCTTCGACGCCTTCTTCGGGGGCGGGAGCTTCTTCTTCTTGGCCTCGGCCTTCGCCACCGCGAGCGCCTCGGCCTGGAACTTCGACTCCATGTGCGAACCATGCTTCTTCGCCATGGCACTGAAGCTGGATCCGCTGGCAGCCTCGGTGGCGCGGGCCTGCACACGCTGGAGCATGTCGCGGATCTCGGCGCGGTAGGTGACGATTCGATCCTCGTCGTTCAAGGCGTCGAGCAGTACCTGGATGGGCGGGGTCGACGCTCCGTAGCCGTAGAGGTCCGCGATCGTCTTGTCACGGTCCTTGGTTCCCATCGCCTTGTAGGCGTCCATGACAGCGCGCGCCTCATCGCGGGTCAGGGCGCCTCCCCCGCGCAGCTTGGCCATGATCTTGGCCTTCTTGTCGCCGTCGCAGCTGCCGAGCTGGAGTGCCCCGTATGGCGCGGACAGCACGCGCTCCGGCGTGGGTGCTGACACCAACGCGTCGTCGGTCGACCCATCGACGCGTTGTTGCGCGACATGGGTGAGCTCGTGCTGGATCAGTGCCCGGCCGGCCGGAAGCGACGGTTGGAAGCTCCCGAGGCCGAAGTAGATGTCGTCGCCGACCGCGGCGGCGTCCGACCCGGTGCGCTCGATTCGCGCTGCGGCGCTCCTCGATCGGTGGATACGAACGTCGGAGAGGTCGACGCCCGTCTGGTCCTCGACCGGACGCCGCAACTCGGGGGCCACCGATCCGCCGTCTCGACCCGCCGCGACGGAACGTGGGCCGCCGCCCCGATCGGCAATGCGTTCGGCCTGGGATTCGAGGTCCCGGGTCGTCGCCCGAGGTCGTCGTGGGCGTTGGGGCGGATCGGGGCCGAGACGTTCCCCGTCGCGCCGACGTCGTCTCCCGTGATCGTGACCACCGGTTTTCACCCGGCGACCTCGACCTTGACGCTCGTGTCGCGGTCGCGGGCCAGCTCGAGCACCAGGTACTCGATCGGTTCGGCCGGAGCGACCCCGACGAGGCAGATCATCCGACCGTTGTCGAGGTCGTTCCGCGTCATCGTCGTGCGGTCGCAGCGTACGAAGAACGCCTCCTTGGTCGTCGCCCCGCGGAAGGCACCGGCCGCGTAGAGCCGGCCGAGGAACCCGTGCACCATGCGACGGACCTCGGCCCACAATTCCTCGTTGCTGGGTTCGAAGGTCGCCCAGTCCATCTCGCGTTCGAGTGACAGCCGTAGGACCGTCATGAGCCGAGCCACACTGAGCTGGCGTAGCGAGGAGCGACGCGAGAGCGTCCGCGCCCCGGTTAGCCGGAGCCCGTCACGCTCGGTGAGGAACACGTTGATGCCGGCCGGGTGCAGCTCATCGTGGCGATCCGCGCTCACCGTGTCGGCGACGCGCACGGGGCCGATTGCGAGCTCGTTGGCCGGACCGTGCTGTACGCCGAGGCGTCGTTCCCGCTCGGCGATGATGCCCGCCGCATGTGCGGAGGGATTCACCCGCACCAACCCATCACGTGCGTCGTCGGGCGCGGCGACGTCGACCCACGGGTGATAGGCGGCCGCGAAGGCCGAGTCGAAGGCGGTTCGCCAGGTGAGGACCTGTCGATGGGTCAGCCCGAGCGGTACGTCGAGCAACACGGTCAGATCCCGACGCTGCTCCGCGTAGGTGACGAGCGCCTGCTGTGCCTCGACGATGAGCTTCAGGTCGGCAGGAGTCGACGGGCTGAGGGCGAGTCCGGCGAGACCCGGCGCGGGCGGCTCCGACGGCACGACGGGCAGGAGACCGACGTGGACCTCGAAGTCGGGTCCGCAGAGGGTCGGCGGATCGGTGACGTCCTCGGGCGGCGCGAGGGGGACCGGTTCGTACAGGTCCGGCGCGACCAGCAGTCCGATGTCCGTGTGCTCGACGATGCTGTGCACTCCCCCACCGACTCGCTCGTCTCCCGGAACCCAGGACGTGTCCCAGTGGTCGCCGGGAACGATGTCGTTCCAGCGGTCGGCTCCGGGTCGCGGGCCGAGCGACTCGGCGAAGACCACCTGGAGTGGCGCCAACGTGGGATCGGCCATCACCAGCGGACTGGAGGTCCAGCTCGCGTCGGCGGCGACAAGCATCGACTCGGAGTCGAGAACCGCGGCGAGCCAGCGGGGATGTTCGGGCCGCATCCCGATGTCGGCGAAGACCTCTTCTCGCTCGACGGCAAGGTCGATCGCGCCGAGCTCGAGCCGCATCGTCACCTCCTCGACGCCGGTCGGAGGGCTCGAGAGCGGCTCGGCCCACGACACGCGACGGCGTACGCCGATACCGCCCGGGCCGGGTGCCTCCGTCGAGGAGGTGACGAAACGCAGGTGCAGCACACCGGCCACGTCCAGGCGGACCAGCGATCCGAGCGGGATGACCTCGGCGCCATCGAGGTCCACGTGGGTGGTGGCGGCGTCGAGGCTGGTGAGCGGTCGCGCGACGAAGGTGGCATCGACCCGGCGGATGCTCTCCCACGCGTGATCACGGATGGCGACCAGGCGCACCGGAATCCCGGCCTCGGTCACGAGCGGCTCCAGTGTTCCCCGGGCCAGCACGCCGCTCACCGGCGCGAGCAGCGGGTCCGTGATGTCGAGTGGGTCAGCCGCCCACGTGGTGTCGGGCCACACCAGGTCCGAGTCCTCGATGATCGTTCGCGCGATCGAGCGCGGGTGATCGGGATGGAAGCCGAAGTCGGTGAGCACCTCTCGCCGGGCGAAGCGCTCATCGAGGTCGATCGTCTCGAGCGTCCCGGTCACGACGTCGAAGTCGTCGCCGGCGGTCGGAGGAACCGGTACCGGCATCGCCAGGGTGATCCGGCGGCGCTGCCCGGCGCCGGCCGGATCGGGCTCGGAGACCGAGTCGGTCACGTACCGCAGCACGTAGGTGTCCGCGGGCTGGGCCAACCGGATCAGCGACCCGATCGGCACCCACTCGGATGGGTGGACCACGATGTCGGAGGGCGTCGACTCGACCACCGCGACCGGCCGGGTCGTGAAACCAAGGGTGGATCGGAGCCGATCGCCCCAGGTGCCCTCGGATCGGGCAAACAGCCGGACCGCGGCGCCACTCGTCGTCTCCAGCGCGCCGAGGGGCCGACTGGCCCGCCCCTCGAGGTCCACCTCGCGATCGCCGTAGTCGTGCGCCATCCGACCGACGTATGCCAGCTCGCCCCCCTGGGCGAAGAACGCCGACACTGCGTACGGCAGCCGCCCCGGTCCCTCGAACCCGCCGAAGTGGTACCGGTACTCGTCCCAGCTCGACACCGGAACCGGAACGGTCTGACGCAGCGGCTCGGTCGTCAGCCATGCGACGACATCGGTGTCCACCTCCAGATTCGGCTCGGGCAGATGGGTCGGACCTCGGGGCGCCACCCCGAAGAACGCGGCGACATCGCGGCGGACACCCGTGATCTGACGAACGGGCTCGGGCGGCGCGACGCGGATACCCGGTGCACCGAGCACGGCGGTGGCCACCGCCAGCGACATCAGCTGTACTCGATGCCCTCGTGGCAGAGCGTGAGCTCTTCCATGGCGCTCTCCGTGCCGCCCTTGGCCGCGAGGGTCGGCCCGGTCCACTTCTTCGGCTGGGCCTTGATGAGCTTCCAGGTGCTGACCGTCTGACGAGCCTCGTCGAGCAGCGAGATCGTCACCGGGCGGGCGTCGATCGTCCCCTCACGAACCTTCTTCAGCCAGTCGAACAGATCCAGCGATCCGATGAGGCCGCGCTTGAGCGTGACGTCTTCGACGGTGAACGAGTTCTGGACCTTGCGGACCGTGTTCACCTTCTCGTTGCCGTTGCGATAGTCGGCGTACTGCACCTCGAAGCCGAGGCCGCTCACGTCGGAGAATCCCCCGACCACCTCGCCCTCGTCGCCAGAACCCTGGTCGCCCCCGAGTGAGACGATGAAGTTGAATGCGCCGTAGGGATTGTCACGTTGTGTTGGCATCGGTCATGTCCTCCAATCAGATCTTTGCGTCGGCGGTCCATTGACCGATCCGGAAGATGACGTACTCGGCCGGCTTCGTCGGCGCCACGCCGATCAGGCAGATGAGGCGACCGTTGTCGAGGTCGTTCTGTGTCATCGTCGTGCGGTCGCAGCGAACGAAGAACGCCTCCTCGGGCGAGGCACCGAGCAGGGCGCCGTTGAGCCACTGGACGTACAGGAAGTCCTCGACCATCTGACGGATGTTGTTCCACAGCCGCGAGTTGTTCGGCTCGAAGACCGCCCACTGCATCGCATTGTCGATCGAGTGTTCGAGGAAGATGAACAGCCTGCGGACATTGACGTATTTCCATTCGGGATCCGACGTCATCGTCCGAGCGCCCCACACGCGGCTCCCACGGCCCTCGAAGAACCGCAGCGCATTTATGCCTTCGGGGTTCAAGACGTCGTTGCGGGCCTTGTTGATGTTCGCCTCGAACTTGGTGAGTCCGCGGACCACCTCGTTGGCGGGCGCTTTGTAGACACCACGGGTGATGTCGTTGCGGGCGTATATACCCGTGACGAATCCCGAGGGTGGCAACAGGATCCGCCGCGGTGGTGCCCCTTGGGCCGGTCGCTCCAAGGGGTCGAACACCTCGATCCACGGGTGGTACAACGCCCCACGGGTGGTGTCGAACTTGCCCCGGAAGTCGCGGACCTCGGTCATCGAGCTGGCTCGCGGCGCATCGACGACCGCGATCCGGTACCGCTTCAGCTCGGCGTGGGTGATGAGTCGATCGGCGGCTGCCTCGCACAACGTCACGTCGTCGTAGGTGCCGCCGTCGGGTGCGGCCACGATCGCCACATCCTCGATCTCTCCGATCGCCCGCAGACCGGTCGCCTTCTGGTCGGCGTCGTCGGGATCGGCCTCGTTTCCGAGCAGATCGTCCGGAGTGGCGAGCGCGCCGTCGTGACCGCCCACGAGG
>JAOTZB010000086.1 GCA_029861625.1 Acidimicrobiia bacterium | reverse complement strand
ATGCGAACCAGGCGATCGTTCAGGACTGGGCTCCTCGTCGGCTCGGTGAGGTGATGGGTTCCGCGAGCATTGTGGCCCTTCGCCGCTGCCATCGCGGCATCATGGGCGCGCGACGGGAAACTCCCGCGAGGCCATGCGCACGGGCAGCGCCAAACCCCCAGTACTCTCGCGGCGTGTCCGTGTCCAGAATGGTCGAGCAGGTCGGCCGCGTTCTCGGTGGGCGGTACCGACTGGTCGCGCCGATCGGCTCCGGCGCCTCCGCGCAGGTCTTCCTGGCCGATGACACACGCCTTCGTCGTCGCGTGGCCGTGAAGCTGCTCCACGCGGCGCTGGCCGACGACACCCTCTTCCTGCGTCGATTCGAGTCCGAGGCCCGACTCGTCGCCGGGCTCAGTCACCCCCACATCATGGCCGTGCACGACTGGGGTCACGACGACGTGCCCTACCTCGTCACCGAGTACCTCAGCGGCGGGAGCATGCGCGGCATCCTCGACCGCGGCGATCGCCTGTCGCCGTCGCAGGCGCTCGTTGTCGGGCTCGAAGCCGCCCGCGCACTCGACCATGCCCACCGTCGCGGGCTCGTGCATCGCGACATCAAGCCCGACAACCTGCTGTTCGACTCCGAGGGCCGACTGCGAATCGCCGATTTCGGTCTCGCCCGAGCCCTGGCCGAGGCATCGGTCACCGAACCGAGCGGTACGTTCCTCGGCAGCGCACGGTACGCCTCCCCCGAACAAGCGCACGGCCGACCGCTCGACGGCCGGTCCGACGTCTACTCGCTCGCGTTGGTCCTCACCGAGTCGGTGAGCGGCACGATCCCGTTCGACACCGACACTGCGCTCGGCACGCTCATGGCCCGAACCGACCGATCGCTCGACGTCGACGAGTCGCTCGGACCGCTCGCGGGACCGGTCCGACGAGCCGGAGCGCTCGAGCCCGAGGACCGACCCGACGCCGACGGCTTCGCCGTGTCGCTCATGGCCACCGCCGAGCGCCTGCCTCGACCCGAGCCGTTGCCGCTGGCCGGGACGATCTCGGCCGGGGCCGCGCCGGCGAGCAACGAGAACACGACCCAGCTCGGTGCCGACGTCGCCGTCGCGGCGGTCGCGGCCGACACGATTGCGCCTGCGCCGCTCGGCCGGCGCGAGCGCAAGGTCGTCGAACGGCGCGAGCGGCAGGCAGAGCGCACCGAACGACTCGCGGCGATCGAGCGAGGCGAGGTCCGGCGCCGTCGGTGGCCGTGGGCCATCGTCGCCCTGCTCCTGCTCGCCGGTGCGAGTGTCGGGGCTTATTTCGCGTGGCAGAGCTCCCAGCCCGAACTGCACCAGGTGCCGGCGCTCGTCGGCCAGGACGTCGACGACCTGAATGCCCTCGTCGGCGAGTTCGGCTGGAACGTGCAACTGCGCGAGAACCGCTTCGAGGGGACGACCACCGGCGAGATCGTCGACCAGGATCCGGCTGCGGGGGCCGAGCTCGAGGAGGGCGAGGACCTGGTCATCACGATCTCGCTCGGCGAGCCGCTGGCCGTGGTTCCCGTCGATCTGATCGGCCTCGAGCTCGCCGCTGCCGATCTCCGGCTCGGCGCCGCCGGGCTGGCGCTCGGCGAGGTCACGCGCCGATTCGACGAGGTGGCCCTGACCGATGTGGTCCTCGAGGTGGTCGAGGTCCTTCCCGAGCTGCCCCGTGGCTCGGAGGTCGCGCTCGTCGTCTCCGACGGTCCCGCACCACGGGCGGTGCCCGACGGCATCATCGGCGTGCCTGTCGCCGATGCGCAGGCGCTCCTCGAGGCGGCACGGCTCGTCGCGACGATCACCGAGCAGTTCGACGACACAGTTCCCGAGGGCGACGTCGTCGCCGCGACGCCCGACGTCGGTACCGAGGTTCCCGCCGACAGCGCGGTCGAGCTCGTGCTGTCGCTCGGACCCGAGCCCATCGAGGTGCCCGACGTCGAAGGACTCGACCTGGACGACGCGCAGGACGCGCTCGAGGCCGTCGGACTGGTCATCATCGAGGTCGAGGGACCGCCGGGTCAGCCCGTGCTCACGACGGATCCACCGGCGGGCGAGACGGTGTTCCGCGGTGACGAGATCGTCATCTTCACCCGCAATGCCAACAACGGCAACGGCAACAGCAACGGCAACGACGACAACTGAAGCCGAGGGTCAGTCGGCGGTTATCTCGAGGACCCGCCGGTTGATCTCGATCGCGAGCGCCCGTGTGTCGGGCGACTGATCGAGCTGCTGGAGCTCGACGAGCTTCGCGATGTCGCCGTCGATGCGGATCTGGCCCATCAAGAACGCGGTCATCACCGCCTGGGGGTCCTGCGAGAGCAGCAGGGTGCGCGCCGTCTCGTGCTCGAGGGTGATGGACGCGTCGGCGTCGGCGATCGTGCCGAGGACCGGAACCGAGCTGCCCCGCGACGTGTCGATCGATGCCGCGATGGTGCCGGTGCCGAACGGGACATTGGTGACGTGCAGATTCACGCGCAGGGGTGGGGCTGCGACCCCCCTGCTCCCGGCGAGCTCGTCTCGGATCTCGAGCGCCGCGGTGATCCAGTCCGGGCTGAGGAACGGGTGCTTCGTCACGTCTCAAAGCCTGCCCGTTCGGCGTTGTCGATTCCACCCGGCCGAATCCGCCGTGGGCGACGAGGCCCGATCGGTATCCTGCCCCGCATGTCTTCGCCCATCTCCCGTGACGACGTCGCGCATGTTGCCCGTCTCGCCCGGCTCGAACTGACGCCCGACGAGCTCGACCGTTTCACCGGTCAGCTCGCGGCGGTGCTCGACCACGCCGCCGACGTCGAGGCGCTCGACGTGACCGACGTCGAGCCGACCCATCACCCGTATCCACTCCGGAACGTCCAGCGCGCCGATGTCGTCGTACCGAGCTGTGACCGCGACGAGGTCCTCGCCGAGGCGCCGGCAAGCGAGGACGGGCGCTTCCGGGTGCCACCGGTGCTCGGCGAGGAGGCCTGATGGCCACAACGGCGCTCGAGGTCGCGTCGGCCGTTCGCGCCGGCGAGCGGTCAGCGCGCGCCGTCGTCGAGGAGCATCTCGCGGTCATCGGGGAGCGAGAAGCCGAGGTGCACGCCTTCAACCTCGTGATGGCCGACGAAGCCCGCGAGCGTGCCGATGCCGTCGATGCCGCCGTCGCCGCCGGATCCGATCCGGGGCCACTCGCCGGCGTGCCCGTGGCGCTCAAGGACAACATGTGCACTCGGGGTGTACCCACCACGTGCTCGTCGCGGATCCTTGCGCAGTGGCGCCCGCCGTACGACGCCACCACGGTCGAACGCCTGACCGCGGCCGGGGCAGTGATCATCGGCAAGACGAACCTCGACGAGTTCGCCATGGGCTCCTCGACCGAGAACTCCGCATTCGGACCGACGAAGAACCCGCACGACACGTCCAGGGTGCCGGGCGGCTCCAGCGGCGGTTCGGCGGCCGCCGTCGCCGCGGGCTTCGCGCCGCTGGCCCTCGGATCCGATACGGGCGGCTCGGTCCGCCAGCCCGCCGCCCTGTGCGGCGTGGTCGGCGTGAAGCCCACCTACGGCGCCGTGTCGCGCTACGGGCTGCTGGCGTTTGCGAGCTCGCTCGACCAGATCGGCCCGTTCGCGCACACGGTGGCCGACGCCGCAACGCTGTACGAGGCCATCGCCGGCCACGACCCACGCGACTCGACATCGATCCCCGAGCCGGCGGCGCCCGTGTCCAGCTGGCTGGACGACGGCGTCGACGGCATGCGTGTCGGCGTCATCTCCGAGCTCTCCGGCGGCGGTATCGAGGGCATCGCATCCGACGTGCAGGCACGCGTCCGGGTGGCCGCCGACGCGCTCGCGGCAGCGGGAGCCACCGTCGAGGAGACATCGGTGCCGTCGGTGATCTACGGCCTCACGGCCTACTACCTCATCGCGCCGGCCGAGGCGTCGAGCAATCTCGCCCGCTACGACGGCGTCCGCTACGGCCTCCGAGTCGACGGGCCGAACACCGAAGCCATGAACGTTGCGACGCGAACGGCCGGGTTCGGCGACGAGGTGAAGCGCCGCATCATGCTCGGCACCTACGCACTGTCGGCCGGTTACTACGACGCCTACTACGGCAAGGCCCAACGGGTCCGAACGCTCATCATCGACGATTTCGCTGCGGCCTACGAGAAGTACGACGTCTTGTTGTCGCCGACCTCGCCCACGACAGCGTTCGAGCTGGGGGCGAAGGTGGCCGATCCGATGACGATGTACGTCAACGACGTGTGCACGATCCCGTCGAACCTCGCCGGTCATCCCGCGATCTCGGTGCCGTACGGGGTGGGCGACGACGGCCTTCCCGTCGGCGTGCAGGTGCTCGCACCGTTGATGGGCGACGTCACCATGTTCAGGGTTGCAGCCGCGCTCGAGAGGAGCCTCCCGTGACCGACACCGCTCCCGTGGTCGAGCCCACCCTTCCCGACGGGTGGGAGCTCGTGGTCGGGCTCGAGGTTCACTGCGAGCTGTCGACCGCCACCAAGCTGTTCTGCGGCTGCCGCAACCGATTCGGGGACGATCCCAACACCAACGTCTGTCCGGTGTGTCTCGGCCTCCCCGGCAGCCTGCCGGTCCTGAACGGCAGTGCGGTCGACTACGCCATGCGGCTCGGCCTGGCGCTCAACTGCACGGTGAATCCGGCGGTCTTCGCCCGGAAGAACTACTTCTACCCCGACATGCCGAAGGACTATCAGGTCACCCAGTACGACCTGCCGACGAGCACCGACGGACACCTCGAGCTGCCCGACGGCACGGTCGTCGGAATCGAACGAGCCCACATCGAGGAGGACACCGGCAAGTCGACGCACGTCGGTGGGTCGGGCCGGATCCACGACGCCACCCACTCCCTGGTCGACTACAACCGGGCCGGGATCCCACTGGTCGAGATCGTGAGCCGTCCCGACATTCGCACCGTCGAGTCGGCCCGGGCCTACGCCAGCGAGCTTCGAGCCATCCTCACCTCGATCGACGTGTCCGACGCCAAGATGGAGGAAGGGTCGATGCGCGTCGACGCCAACGTTTCGGTCAGACCGATCGGCTCCGACGAGCTGCGCACGCGTTGCGAGGTCAAGAACATCAACTCCATCCGCTCGCTCGGCCGAGCCATCGAGTACGAGGCGAACCGTCACATCGACCTCTACGACTCCGGTCAGACGCCCCGCCAGGAGACGCGGCACTGGGACGAGGCCAACGGCCGCAGCACGTCCGGTCGGTCGAAGGAGGACTCCGAGGACTACCGCTACTTCCCCGAGCCCGATCTCGTCCCGCTCGACCCGACCGGCGCGCAGGTCGACGCGATCGCCGAGGCCATGCCGCCGCTGCCGAGCGCGCGGCGACACGCGCTGGCCGATGCCGCCGGACTCGAGGCCGGTTCGGTCGCGCTCGTCGTCGAGCGGGGCCAGGACGAGCTCGCGCTCGCCGCGATCTCTGCGGGTGCCGACGGCGGCATCGTCATCAAACATCTCGAGAACAACCTCGCCGACGGCACCGGTGAGCTCACCGCCGAGTCGTTCGCGGCGCTGGCCGCCATGGAGGCCGACGGACGGTTGTCGGCAACACAGGCGAAGACTGTCCTCACCGATCTGGTCGCGTCCGGCGGCGACCCGACGTCGATCGCCGCGGCCCACGGCTTCGAGGCGATGGACACCGGCGAGCTCGACGCCATCCTCGATCGGCTCATCGCCGACAATCCCGACGAGTGGGGCCGATTCGTCGACGGCGATCGCAAGGTGCAGGGTTTCTTCGTCGGTCAGATCATGAAGGCGACGAAGGGCCAGGCCGACGGGAAGGTCGTCAACATGTTGATGCAGCAACGAGCTGCCGGCTGAGGCGACCGGTCAGAGCGCGATCGCGTACCTCACCTCGATGATCTCGCGGTCACCGACGAGCTCGGCCTTCGACTCGCCGTCCACACGCCATCCGTGCTTCTCGTAGAAGCGCCGAGCCCGCAAGTTCCGGTCGATGACCCAGAGCACCGCACCGGCACAGTTCATGCCGACGAGGCGCTCGACCGCGACACCGAGCAGCTCGGTGGCGATCCCGGTCCCCCAGCTGCTCGGCTCCACGTTGATCATCCAGAGCTCGCCCATGTCACCAGCGGGGCGATCGCGATAGGGGCCGACCGTGGCGATGGCGACGACCGAACCGTCGATCTCGCCGACCAGGTTGTGGGGATCGGACCCGCCGTCGGGGACCTCGGCTCGTTGTGTCGCCGCCGTCAATGCGCCGCGCCAGTGCTCGGCGCGTGTCGGCGCGTCGAGTGAGTCGAGGAATTCGTCGGAGAGCAGGCCGCGGTACGCGGACTGCCATGCGGCGACGTGCACCTCGCCCATCCGGGGTGCGTCGTTCGGCCTGGCGTCGCGGACGATGGTTCCCACGAGGCGACACTAAGCGTCGGTCCGGAGTGGGCCCAGCGCCTCGATCATCCAGGGCGGGGGACGCAAGGGTCTGCCGGTGCGGTCGGTGACCGCGGAACGCACATCGGCGGTGACGAGGATGTCCTCGCCGCGGACGATGCGCTGTCGCCACTGCGTGCTCACGCGCTTGATCTCGGCCACGCCGGTCTCGACGGTGAGGACATCGTCGGCTTCGGCCGGAGCCCGGAACCGCAGTCGGAGCTCGACCACGACGAACTGGAACCCGTCGGCACCGACCTTGGTGAGCCCCAGGCCGTGTGCATCGAGCGCCGTCACACGACCGATCTCGAGATAGGTGGCGTACACGGCGTGGTTGACGTGGCCGTACGGGTCGAGCTCGGAGAATCGCACCGGCACGGTCGTGGTGTGAACCATGAGCCGAGACCGTACCGGTCCGGGCCGCCAGAGATCAGTCCGGGGCGCCCAGCTCGAGCGGCGGCTGGGAATCGCCACAGTCGGCCTCGAGGACCAGCTGGGCATCCTGCGCGCCGAGCACGATCCATCGTCCACTCCTGAATCGGTGCGTCAGCGGCACGACGCGCATCATCATGAAGACCACGAGCGCGGCCCACAACCAACCGATACCGAGGTCGGCGACGGCCACACCGAGCGCCAGGGGAACGAACACGGCGCTGGCACCGGCCATGGCGACGGCAAGGTAGCGGAGGTCGCCGGCACCGATGAGCAGGCCGTCGAGCGTGAAGACGAGACCGTTCACGGGTTGCATGATCGCCAGCCACCAGAACAAGAAGGCGGCAAGCGATACGACGGCAGGGTCAGGGCTGAAGACGCCGGGGAGCCAGGGCTGGCTCACCACGACCAGCAGCGCTGCGGCGCAACCGGTGAGCACGCCGATCTCGATCATCCGGCGGCCGGCTGCCCGGGCGCCGTCACCGTCACCGGCGCCGAGCAGGTTGGCGACGATGGCCTGGCCCGCGATAGCGATGGCGTCGAGTGACAACGCCAGCAGGCTCCAGATCTCGAAGGCGATCTGATGGGCGGCCAGGTCGTCGTCGCCGATTCGGGCGGCAACGGCCACGGCGACCACGAACGACGCGCGGAGCGATGTCGTCCGAATCAGGAGATGGAAACCCGAGACCGCGAGCGAGCCGATGGCGGCACCGCGCGGCACGAGTCCGACGTGGTACCGACGCACACCCGCACCGATCCAGAGCAGGTATGCGACGGCGCCGAGCCACTGCATGACGACCGTCGAGAGCGCCGATGCACCGATGCCCTGGTCGAATCCGTAGATCAGGATCAGCTCGAGGATCAGATTGCCGGCTGCGGTTGCCAGGGACACGTACAGCGGACGCAGGGTGTCCTGTTGACCGCGGAGGTAGCCGACACCGGCCAGCGAGATCAACAACGCGGGAAGACCGAACGCCGACACGCGGAGGTAGGTCGACGCGGCGTCGAGGACCTCACCACGCCCGCCGAGCAGCCGCAGCAGTGGATCGGCCGCGATCAGCGTCGCGGTCGACAGCACCACGCCGACGATGAGCGCGAGCCACAGGCTCTGGACGGCCTGGTGGGCCGCCTCGCGTTCGCGCCCGGCACCGAGGAGGCGGCCGACGGTCGCCGTCGTCCCGTACGCGAGGAAGATGAAGATCGACACCAGGATCAAGAGCACCTGGGACGCCAGTGCCAGACCGGCCAGCTGTGGAGTGCCGAGGTGGCCGACGACAGCGGTGTCAGCGAGGATGTAGAGCGGTTCTGCCGCCAGCGCGCCGAGTGCGGGGATGGCGAGCCCGATGATCTGGCGATCGTGGGGAGTGCGCCTGAACACGGTGGCGTTCTCGGTGTCGGCCGTCAGCCCAGCGTCACGCGAGTGTGGGCGGCGACTGCCTCGGCGACGATATCGGCTGCCTCCCAGATCACGAGGTGACCGGCGCCGGGGACCGACACGAGCTCGGCGCCGGGGATCGCATCGGCGATCGCCCGGTTGTCACCGATGGGCGTTATCAGGTCGCGGGTGCCGCAGACCACCGTCGTCGGGAGCGAGATCGCTGCGAGTCGATCGCGGATGTCGTAGTCGAGGAGCGCGAGTGCTGCCCCGTGGCGGGTCGCGGGCGGGCATCGGCTCCCCGACGCCACCGCGGCGTCGAGCAGTCGGTCGTTCGGACGGGTACCGAACACGGCCCGAGCGATCCCCTTCCCGACGTAGGGCCGCGCCGCGAGGTCGGTTGTCGGTCGGAGCGCGATCGCGTGGAGGCCGGCTCGCCGGTCCGCCCGGCCGGTATCGGCGACAGTCGCGACGAGGCCCAGCGCGACGAGCCGTCGGGCCGCGGCGCCGGGATGGTCGATCACGAACGACATCGACGAGATGCCGCCCATTGAGTGGCCGACGAGCACGACGTCGTGCAGATCGAGCGCGTCGATCACCTGGCGGACATCGAGGCCGAGTCGTGCTGCACCGAAGCCGTCGGACCCGACCGTCGAGCCGCCGTGCCCTCGCTGTTCCATGGCGATCACACGGTGCCCGGCGTCGACGAGGCGGCGCGCCACCGGACCCCAGTCGTCCGCGTTGGACGTGAGACCGTGAATGAGCACGACGGGCGGTCCCGCCCCGGCCCGAACGATGCGCAGGGCCGCTCCGTCGTCTGTCGGGACGACGAGCTCGTCGTCGGCCGGAAACGTGATCTCCTCCCCGTCGAGTGGATCGGGATTCGTGGCCCAGCGGCGCCGAGCCAGCCGGTCGGAGGCGAGAACGCCCGCCACGGCTCCGACGCCGATGAGCAAGGGGCCAACGGTACGCATCGCGTCAGCCTACGCGCGGGCTCGGCGTGGGCCGGTGGGTCTCGATCAGGGGCCCTCCTAGACTCACCGCCGTGCCCATGCAGAAGACCGCCAGTTTCGTCGCATCCCCATTCGCGTCGGCCATGCTCACCGGTCAGTTCGACCTCGAGCTGGTGCTGGTGCGCCACGGCCAACAGATCCCGTGGGACGAGCGCACGGAGCCGAATCACCGTACGGATCCTCCGCTCACCGAGCTCGGTAGCAGGCAGATCGACGCGGTGGCGGCCTACATGGCCGACGAATCGGTCACCACGGTGTACTCCAGCCACCTCGACCGGGCCCGACGCACCGGCGAGGCCATCGCGGCCAGGCACGATCTCGCTCCGACCGTGATGTCCGAGCTGCGGGAGGTCGAGCTCATGCGCGACGTGCCCGACGACGCCGACCTCGGCGATGCCTTCGACAAGGATGCGATGGATCGCGCCGGTGCCGAGTTCGTCCGCACCCGTCGCTGGGATGCCTTCCCGATGGCCGAGACGGGCGCCGAGCTGCGCGAGCGCGTCACCGCTGCGATCGAGGGCATCATCGCCGAGAACGCCCACAACCCCGGGGGCCGGGTGGTCATCGCCTGCCATGGTGGGGTCATCAATGCCTATCTGGTCGATCTGTTGGGCATAGAGGTCGACATGTTCTTCCGTCCGCCGCACTGCTCGGTGCACCGGGTGCACGTGGGCGATGGTCGACGCATCATCGGCACCCTCAACGAGACCCATCACCTCGTCGGCGACCTGCTCACCCACTGATTCGCCACCTCGGGGGTCGCTCATGACCCGTCGGGCCGGACGTCGCCGGGTCGACATCGGTCGGCGCGCATAGGCTTGGGGCATGCCCGAGTATCGATCTCGAACCACAACCCACGGCCGCAACATGGCCGGCGCTCGTGCCCTGTGGCGAGCCACCGGCATGGGCGACGACGACTTCGACAAGCCGATCATCGCCGTCGCCAACTCGTTCACCCAGTTCGTCCCGGGCCATGTGCACCTGAAGGACATGGGTCAGCTCGTCGCCCGCGAGATCGAAGCGGTCGGTGGCGTCGCCAAGGAGTTCAACACGATCGCGGTCGACGACGGCATCGCCATGGGCCACGGCGGCATGCTCTACAGCCTCCCGAGTCGCGACCTCATCGCCGATTCCGTCGAGTACATGGTGAACGCCCACTGCGCCGATGCGCTCGTCTGCATCTCGAACTGCGACAAGATCACGCCCGGCATGCTCATGGCCGCGCTTCGCCTCGACATACCGGCGATCTTCGTCAGCGGCGGTCCGATGGAGGCGGGAAAGACGCAGCTGGCCGGGGCCGAGGTCAAGGTCGATCTCATCTCGGCGATGATGACCGCCGGCGACCAGAGCGTCAGCGACGAGGACGTTGCCGCCGTCGAACGGTCGGCCTGTCCCACCTGCGGCTCGTGTTCCGGCATGTTCACGGCCAACTCGATGAACTGCCTCACCGAGGCGCTGGGGCTCTCGCTGCCCGGGAACGGCACGATGCTCGCCACCCACGCCGACCGCGAACGGCTGTTCCTCCAGGCCGGGCGCACGGTGGTCGACCTCGCCCGCCGGTACTACGAGAAGGACGACGACGCGATCCTGCCCCGCAACGTGGCCAACCGGGCCGCGTTCGAGAACGCCATGACCCTCGACATCGCGATGGGCGGGAGCACGAACACCGTCCTGCACATCCTCGCGGCCGCCCATGAGGCCGAGCTCGACTTCACGATGGCCGACATCGACGCCCTGAGCAGGAAGGCGCCGAACATCTGCAAGGTCGCGCCATCGGTCGAGCAGTACCACGTCGAGGACGTCCATCGGGCCGGTGGCATCGTGGGGATCCTCGGCGAGCTCGACCGCGGTGGGCTGATCGACACGGCGGTCACCACCGTCCACTCGGCCACGCTCGGCGCTGCTCTCGACGAGTGGGACATCATGCGCGACACCTGCACGGCCGAAGCCCATGCGTTCTTCCGTGCCGGTCCGGCCGGGATTCCCACGCAGGTCGCGTTCAGTCAGGCCACCCGGTGGCCATCGCTCGACACCGATCGGGAGAACGGCTGCATCCGCTCGGTCGAGCACGCCTATTCGGCCGACGGCGGCCTGGCGATCCTGGCCGGCAACATCGCGACCGACGGCTGCATCGTCAAGACCGCCGGCGTCGACGAGCACATTCTCACGTTCACGGGCCCGGCTCGCGTCTACGAGAGCCAAGACGCTGCCGTCGACGGCATCCTCGGCGAGGAGGTCGTGGCGGGCGACGTGGTCGTCGTGCGCTACGAAGGGCCCAAGGGCGGCCCCGGCATGCAGGAGATGCTCTATCCGACCACCTACATCAAGTCCCGCGGGCTCGGGAAGGACTGCGCCCTGTTGACCGACGGTCGGTTCTCCGGCGGGACCTCGGGTCTGTCGATCGGCCACGTCTCGCCCGAGGCGGCCGAGGGTGGGCTCATCGGGCTGGTCGAGACGGGTGACCTCATCGAGATCGACATCCCCGAGCGCCGTATCGAGCTGATGGTCGACGAGGCCGAGATCGACCGCCGGGCCCGCGCCCAACGAGACCGGGGCGACCAGGCGTGGACGCCTGTCGGTCGCGAGCGCGCCGTGTCACAGTCGCTTCTCGCGTATGCCGCGCTCACGACCTCGGCCGCCCGCGGTGCTGTCCGCGACGTCGGCCAGCTCGACTGATCTCTTCGCGTATCCTCGCCGACCGTCGGACTTCGCGTCAGTCCTCGGCCCAGAGACCCGACCGGCGGGCCTCCGGCGTCATGAGCGAGCCCTCACCGGCACGGGCGCGCGACGAGCTCACGCCTGCCGCCCAGGCTGGGACATCGAGCTGCATGGCAGCCGGGACCGCCACGGGCGGGCGCGGTGCGATGGCGAGCTCGGGGAGTCTGGCGAGGGCGTGGTCGCGGGCCGCGACCGACTCGTCGTAGAACGTCGGATCGTTTACCTGCGCCCACTTGTCCGCACCCATCACGACCAGGTCGAAGCCGTCGGCGATGTCGGCGATGAGCTGGACGTCCGTGACCGCGACCGCAGCCCACGAGAGGTGGCCGACGGACTCGCGCAGCACCCGCGCCCGTTCGTCGACGGTCGGCCCGCGCGCCCC
>JAOTZB010000390.1 GCA_029861625.1 Acidimicrobiia bacterium | reverse complement strand
ATGCCGTCACGGCCGGAGAACGGGGCGTCCGCGGCCGCAGCCACTCCGACCGAATCCCCCTCCCCCTCCCCGTCTCCGGCGTCCCCCGAAGCCCCGACGACACGCCCGCCCAGTTCGGGCGGGCCGGCCGACATGGCGCGGAGGACCCTGGCGGCGAAGACCACGACGCCCGCCGTATCTCCCGAGAGCCCCGATCAGGCCGCGACGCCGAGTCCAGCTCCCGCCGCCGCCCCGGCCGAGCAGACGACGCCACCTGTCGGCGCGGCGACGCCGACCATCGGCGCAGTGCGCCGTCAACGGGGCCAGGGCGCGCCGAACGGCGGATCGATGACCGAAGAGGCCGAAGCCGCGCCGCCTGCGGTCGACGAGCCCATCGAGGGCAGCGGCTCACCCTCGGGGTCGGCGACGACGGTTCCGACCCCCGCGCAGGTCGAGGCCGCCTGGACCGAGTCGATCCTGCCCGAGCTCTCGAACCGGGCGCGGGCCCGCTTCAACGGTGGCAGTTTCGTCGAGAGGCCAGGCGCCGGTGTGGTCTTCGCGCTCCCCAACCAGATCCATCGCGACCGCTGCCAGGAAGTTCGCGGCGATGTCGACGCCGCCCTCGAATCGACTTTCGGCCAGCGGGTCCCGTTCGAGATCATCGTCGACGGCTCGGCATCATCGGCAGGTCACCGGGGCGCGGCGGTCCCGTCGCCCGGCGACAGAGCGGAAGATGAGACAATCGAGCTCGACGATCTCATCGACGCGCCCGCCGACGAGAAGAGCGGCATCGAGCGACTCACCCAGGCATTTCCGGGCGCCGAAGTGCTCGACACTGACCAACCCTGAACCTCAGGAGCTCCCGTGACCGATTCCCCCGACGTCCCAGCGCCAGACGGTATGCCTGACCTGGGCAGCCTCCTCGATGCCGCCCAGCAGATGGGCGAGCAGCTCGCGGCGTCCCAGGCCGCGGCCGCCGAGACGATCCTCGAAGGCCAGTCCGGCGGCGGTGCCGTGAAGATCTCCGTCACCGGCGGGCTCGAGTTCCAATCGGTCACCATCGCGCCCGGGGCCGTCGATCCCGACGATGTCGAGATGCTCGAAGATCTCGTGCTGGCGGCGCTCAACGACGCAATGAGCAAGTTGTCCGACAGTCAGTCGGGTGGTCTCGACCTCGGTGGGCTCGACCTCGGTGGCCTCGACCTCGGTGGCCTCCTCGGCGGCAGCGAGTGAACTCGGTCTACACCCAGCCGGTCCAGGATCTGATCGACGAGCTCGGTCGGCTCCCGGGCATCGGCCCCAAGTCGGCGCAGCGCATCGCGTTCCACCTGCTCAAGGTGCCCGAACAAGATGCCGTCCGTCTCGCCCACGCGATAACCGAGGCGAAGCGTCGGGTGCAGTTCTGCGAGACGTGCTTCAACATCAGCGAGTCGTCCCAGTGCGAGCTGTGCGCCGACGATCGTCGCGATGTGTCGATGATCTGCGTGGTCGAGGAGCCGAAGGACATCGTCGCGGTCGAAAAGACCCAGGAGTACCGGGGTCGGTACCACGTGCTCCAGGGGGCCATAAACCCGATCGAGGGCATCGGGCCCGATCAGCTCCGTGTCCGCGAGCTGCTCGAACGCATTCGCGACGAGGCGGTCAAGGAGATCATCCTGTGCACGAATCCGAACATCGAGGGTGAGGCCACCGCGATGTATCTGGCCCGGCTCCTCTCGCCGGTCGGGGTCACCGTGACCCGGATCGCGAGTGGGCTTCCCGTCGGCGGCGATCTCGAGTACGCCGACGAGCTCACCCTCGGCCGCGCGTTGGAGGGCCGACGAGCGGTGGAGGCGGGCTGAGCGAGCCCGGGACGCGCAACGGGCGCCCGGAGCGTCGGAGGGGGAGACGATCGGGCGCCCCGATTGCAAGAACCGAAGCGCCGCCTCACCGTGCCGGGCGCGGGCGGTTGTTTCCGACAAGCGAAGCAACGCTTCGGTTCTCGTGTCGAGAGCCCTCTGGTGAGGAATCGGATCGACTCACTGGGTGGCGTGAGCTGATCCCTGCTCTCTCAACGTTGCAGTTACATTACGATTGTTACGGGTGGGCGTCAAGGACTTTTCCGTCCGATCTCATCGCCGGACCGGCCGCGATCAGGTCTCGGCCAGTCGCCAGGTGCCGCCGCCCGCCTCCTTGGCCCGATACAGGGCGCGGTCGGCGCCATGCATCAGCTGCTCGACCGTCATCTGACCGTCGGCGCGGGCAGCGCCCACACTCACGCCCACACTGACCTCGACATCGCCATCGTGGAGGGAGTGCGGCATCTGGAGCGTCATGATCAGGCGGCCGATCAGCGCCTCGACCTGGTCGGGCCACCGCAGACCGGCGCAGATGACCACGAACTCGTCGCCGCCGACCCGTATGCGGAGGTCGTCGTCGCGCAGTGCCGCCTCGAGCCGGTGGCTGAGCTCGACCAGCAGCTCATCACCCACCGCATGGCCGTAGTTGTCGTTGATCGGTTTGAATCCGTCGAGATCGAGATAGAGCACGGCTGTGTCGGGCGGCGGGATCGCAGACGACGTCCGGGTCAGCCCGGCACGGTTCGCGAGCCCGGTGAGCGGATCGCGCAGCGCGGCCTGGGTGAGGGCCTGGAGCCGGATGCTGTTGAGGAATGCCAGTGCCGCCGTCTCGGCCGCGCGATCGAGCAGCTGGGTCTGGTTGGGACTCGGATCGCCCGGCCGCTCCCGCCATGCGACGAGGCAGGCGACCGGACCCTGGATCTCGTCGACGAGCACGGGCCGGACCCAGACGGTGTTCAGACCGAGCTCGTGGGCCGCGTCCTGGATCTGGGGCTCGAGTTCGGCGAGATCGGCAGCGTCGACGGGATGGCCCGAGTGGAATGCATCGAGCCATGGGCCTTCTCCCGACGTGAGCACCTCGGGCAACGGAGTGGAAGTGAGTGGCCGCAGGACGCCGTCGACCGACGGCGCCACGAAGAAACCCTCGGCCGCGGTCGGGTGGGCGCGCAAGGCGTTGGCGATCTCGGTCAGCGCCACGTCGATGGGCTCACCGGCCGCGATCGCCCGAACCGCGTTGAACAACCGAGACTGCGCGGCTTCCTCGCTGAGCACCATCACCAGCCCGCCGATGTCGTCATGGAGATGGTTGGTGGTCCAGATATCGGTGATCCGAGGCAGGCCCGAGCCGTCGAGATAGCGCATCGAGACCGGTCCCATGATGTCGTCGTCGTAGTCGATGGCGAAGTCGAGGATCTCGCCCGCGTCACCCAAGTCCTCCGGCGGCAAGAGGTGCATCACGTTCGTGCCCTGCACATCGACGGGGTTCGA
>JAOTZB010000389.1 GCA_029861625.1 Acidimicrobiia bacterium | reverse complement strand
CACGGCCCGGCCGTTGCCGAGTGGATCACGGCCCACGAACGCACGCTCGCTCAGCTCGGCGACGCCGGGCTCTCGATCGATCTCACCGACGACTCGCTCACCGCCGAGCGCGATGCGCACATTGCCCCCCTCGGCGCGGCCATCGCCGAACACCCGTCCGCGGTGATGCGCGCCGAGCTGAGCGCCATGCAGGTCGCAGCCGACGCCACCGTGCACGGTGTGCGACGCAGCGAGTACGCAACAGCCGAGCGCCAACACGTCACCTACGTCGAGTACCGCGATCTCTGGGTCGGACGCCTGCGCCAGTTCTCCCTCGACGACCCCGAGATCGCCGAGCTCAGGCGGGGCCTCTCCCAGGACACCGGCGTCGGGCGACCGCCCGAGAACGGCGACCTCCGCCTCTCGAGCTGAAGCGCCGCGTCCCCATCGACGGCAACGGAACCCGGTCGGGGGTTGTCAGCGACACCGATTCGGACGACGATCGGGGCAACTGCAATCGAGCGGGCGAGAGCAACGAGGTGACCAATGGCGATCCGACTCGGCGATACGGCTCCGGATTTCTCCGCCGACACGACGGAGGGGCCGATCCGATTCCACGACTGGAAGCAGGGCAGCTGGGCTGTCCTGTTCTCCCATCCGAAGGACTTCACGCCCGTGTGCACGACCGAGCTCGGCTACACCGCGAAGCTGGCCGACGAGTTCGCCGCTCGCGGCGTCAAGACGATCGGACTCTCGGTCGACAGCGTCGAGGACCACCACGCCTGGGCGGACGACATCGAGGCGACGCAGGGCACCGCCGTGAACTTCCCGATGATCGGCGACCCCGATCGAACCGTCGCCGACCTCTACGACATGATCCATCCGAACGCCGACGACACCATGACGGTGCGGTCCGTGTTCGTGATCGACGCCAACGACAAGGTGCGCCTCACGCTGACGTACCCGGCGAGCACCGGCCGCAACTTCGACGAGATCCTCCGGGTGATCGACTCGCTCCAGTTGACCGATGGGAAGAAGGTCGCCACACCGGTGAACTGGCAGCAGGGTGACGATGTGATCATCGTGCCGTCGCTGTCGAACGAGGAGGCGGCCGAGCTGTTCCCCGACGGGTGGGACGAGCAACGGCCCTACCTCAGGGTGGTCAGCCAGCCGAGCTGATACTCCGGCCGAATCGTCGACGACCACGGCGTCGCCCCCCAGAGCCCTCGCCCTGGCCTGCCTGATACACCCTGACGTGACCACAGACACAGCCAGCCTCGACGCCCCGACGCAGCGCGTAGGCTCGGGTCTCGTTCCCCCCGATGACAGAAACGGCGCACCGTGTCACTGAGCAACAGCATGCCCCCGGAGCCCTCGGCTCAGCCCCCGGGACCGGCAGAGACCGCAGCCCTCGCCAAGCTGGCGCGGAAGGTCTACGGAAGCGGCGACACCGAGGTCGTTGCGCTCGACGATGTCGACGTCGAGTTCGAGCGCAGCCGGTTCACGGCGATCATGGGTCCGTCGGGCTCGGGCAAATCGACGCTCATGCACTGCATGGCGGGTCTCGATGATCTCACCTCGGGGCGGGTCTACATCGGCGACATCGATCTCACGACACTGAACGACAACGGGCTCACCCTGCTGCGTCGCACGAAGCTCGGATTCGTGTTCCAGGCCTTCAACCTCGTGCCGACCCTGACCGCGATCGAGAACATCACGCTGCCCATGGATCTCGCCGGCCGCAACGGCGATCGCGAGTGGGTCGAGCAGGTCGTGAGCACCGTCGGCCTCTCCGATCGTACGAGCCACCGCCCGAGCGAGCTGTCGGGCGGTCAACAACAGCGGGTCGCCGTGGCCAGAGCACTGGCGAGCCGGCCCGAGATCATCTTCGCCGACGAGCCGACCGGGAACCTCGACAGCCGCACCGGGACCGAGATCCTCGACTTCATGGGCGACGCTGTCCGCGACCTCGAGCAGACCATCGTGATGGTCACCCACGATCCCACCGCGGCCGCTCACGCCGATCGTGTGGTGTTCCTCGCCGATGGGCGGATCGTCGACGAGCTCGCCGATCCGACTGCGGCAGCGGTCTTCGATCGGCTCAAGTCGCTCGGAGACTGACGTGGCGCTCTTCAGGCTCACGCTCAAGAACATCCGAGCGCGCTGGATCCGTTACGCGCTCACCGGGCTCGCCGTAGTGCTCGGCGTGGGCTTCGTGGTCGGCACGTTCATCATCACCGACGGTCTGCGATCGACGTTCGACGATCTGGCCGCCGACATCGCGGGCGACATCGACCTGTTGGTGAGGAGCGATCAGGAGTTCGGTGGTGACGCGATCGCGGCGATACTCGACCCGGGCATCGCCGACGAGCTCGCCGAGATCGACGGTGTCACCACTGTCGAGGGCGGGGTCTTCGGCCCTGGCGTCAAGGTGGTCGACGCAGGAGGCGAGAGTGTCGGCGAGGGATTCACGGCGGGGTTCAGCTTCGGACCGGCGTCGTCGACGTTCCTGGTCACGGACGGCGCGTTCGCCGGTCGCGAACCGACGGGGCCCGACGAGTTCGCGATCAACACCACCGCAGCCGAGGACGCCGATCTGGTGATCGGCGAGATCTACTCCGTGTCGGCCGTCGGCGGCGTTCGCGACATGACGCTGGTCGGCGTGTTCAACTGGGCCGACCCCGAAGACGACCAGACCATCGCCGGATCCCTGGTCGCCTTCGATCTCGACACCGCCATCGACTTCGTCGTCGACGGCGCCGGGATCACACAGGTTGCGTTGGGGGTCGACGACGACACCGACGTGACGTTGGTGGCCGACGCGGTGCGCGCCGCTGTCGGCGACGACATCGAGGTCGTGTCGAACGAGACGGTGCAGGCCGAGACCGAGGACGACTTCGGCGAGTTCATCGACATCTTCGGCAACATCTTGCTGGGGTTCGCGATCGTCACGCTCATCGTGTCGGCCTTCATCATCTACAACACGTTCGCAATCGTCATCAGCCAGCGGGTTCGTGAGCTCGGCCTCCTCCGATCCCTCGGGGCCAGCGGACGCCAGATCACCCTGACCATCCTCGGCGAGTCCGTGGTCGTCGGCATCGCCGCCACCGTTCTGGGGATCGGCGCCGGTCTCGGCGTGGCCGCCATCCTGCGGGCCATCCTGGATGCGCTGGGTGGCGGGTTCCCCGGTGGTCCGCTGCCCATCACGACCCGCACGGTCGTAGTGGCCGCCATCATGGGGATCGGGGTAACGGTCGGTTCGTCGATCATCCCCGCGCTCAGAGCGCGACGCGTGTCCCCACTGGCCGCGCTTCGTGACGACGTCCGC
>JAOTZB010000388.1 GCA_029861625.1 Acidimicrobiia bacterium | reverse complement strand
TTGCGTGGATAGCGGGCGGCGACCAACACCGCGGCTGCGACTCCGACACCGGAGCCCACGAGATACGCCAGGCTCAGGCCGTCGACGAAGGCGTTTCGAGCAGCATCGGCGAGCTCGGGTGTGCCGGCTTCGGCCGCAACCCTGAATGCGCCACCGATGCCTTCCTCGGCGAGGTCGGCGAGCTCGGGCGGCAGCCCGGCTGTGGTGTCTTGGACGCTTGTCCGGTAGCCGGTCGACAGCAGGGTTCCGAGGACCGCGATGCCGAGCGCGCCGCCGACCTCACGCGTTGCGTCGTTCCATGCCGACCCGACGCCGGCCTTGCTGGGTGGCACCGACGAGACGATGGCCGCGGATGCCGGGGGCATCAACAGCCCCATGCCCGTCGCCGCCAGCACGAGCCCGACGGCAGCCAGGATGTAGGGGGAGTCGACCTCGAGCTGGGCGAGCACGAAAAAGCCGGTGGCCTGGAAGATGAGCCCGAGCGTCATGGCGCCGCGGGCACCGATGCGCGCGGTGACCAACGGGCTCCGGGGGGACACGATGACCATCGTGGCTGCGAACGGCAACGTGCGGACTCCGGCGGCGAGAGGAGAGTGGCCCTGGGCGAACTGGAAGTACTGCGTGAGTATGAAGAACATGCCGAACATCACGGCGAATCCCGAGATCAGGGCAACGCTGCCGAGGCTGAACGGCAGCCGTCGGAACAGTGCGGGGTCGAGCATCGGATGCCGGGCTCGGCGTTCCCACTGCACCCAGGCGGCGAGCAGGATGGCCGATGCCACGAACCATGCAATGGTGGAGCCTTCGGCCCAGCCGACCTCGCCGCCTTCGATGATCGCGTAGACCAACGACCCGAGGCCGGCGATCGACAGCACTGAGCCGACCGGATCGAAGGGCGTCTCGTTCTCGTCCTTGGAGGTGGGCACCCGTACGGCGATGAAGCCGGCGGCGGCCAGGGCGATCGGGACGTTGATGAAGAAGACGGACCCCCACCAGAAGTACTCGAGCAGCAGGCCGCCCCCGACAATGCCGATCGCCGCGCCCGCACCGGCGAAGCCGGCCCAGACCGCGATGGCCTTCGGCTTCTCGAGGACGGGGAACACCGAGACGATGATGGACAGCGTGGCCGGCATGATCAGCGCGGCGCCGATGCCCATCGATCCTCGGGCGATGATCAGCTGGGTCGGATCGCCCGACCATGCCGACGACAGCGCGCCGGCGATGAAGATGCCGAGTCCAACGAGGAGCGCGCCCTTGCGACCGTATCGATCGCCGAGGGCGCCAGCAGGTAGCAGCAGGCCGGCGAACACGAGCGCATAGCTGTCGACGATCCAGAGCGTCTCGGTGGCCGAGGGTTGGAGGGCAGCGATGATCGACGGGATGGCGAGGTTCAGCGAGGACACGCCCGCGACGACGAGCACGAGGCAGCCGCACATGATGGTGAGGATCTGCCACTTCCGCGGATGGCCGTCGGTGGGCGAGATGACCTCGGTCGGTGGTGCCATCGGCGTTGATCTCGATTCTGGTGTGAACGCCCTGCGACGATCCTGCCAAGGTGACGGAGCGGCCGACAAGATGGTCGCTCGTCGTCAGGAGTCGGACCGATAGCGTGCGGACGATGATCGCCGTGGTCGCAGGTGCCGAGGCTGCCGAGGCGACGAGCGCGATCGACGTCGGCTGGGTCGAGATGCTGGCGGCGGTCTCGCTGATCGCGCTGGCGGTCGCCATCTCGTTGTGGCGGCGACTCGGGCTCGAACGATCGCTCATCGAGGCATCGGTGCGTGCCGGCGTCCAGCTCCTTGCGGTGGGCCTGCTGTTCACGTTCATATTCGACGCCGGTGGTGCCAGGCTCCTGGCGTGGGCCTGGGTGGTGATCATGGTTCTGATCGCGATGGTCGTCGTGTACCGGCGGGCACCGTCGATTCCCGGCCTGTGGCCGGCGGTGCTCGTGGCGGTCGGCGGGTCGAACGCCGTGGCCCTCGGCCTGGTGTTCGGGCTCGGGGTCTTCGAGCACGAGCCGGTGACCGTCGTGGTCATCTCGGGTATCACGATCGGCAACGTCCTGCCCGCCGCGGTTCTCGCCGCGCAGCAGCTGGTCCGGCACTTCGCCGAGGAACAAGGTCAGGTCGAGGCGCTTTTGGCGCTCGGATTCAACGCTCGTGACGCCACCCGATTCATCGGACCGCGCGCGGCCCGGACCGCGCTGGTGGGTCAGATAGAGCGCACCAGGGTGGTCGGGCTCATTGCGCTGCCGGGCGCGATGACGGGCCTGTTGCTCGCCGGGGTCGATCCGATCGACGCCGTGTTGGTGCAGATCATCGTGATGTACCTCATCCTCGGCGCCGCGGCTGTTGCCGTCACGGCGATCGTCTGGGTCGGGTCGCGGCAGGCGTTCACGCCCGACATGCGCCTCGCCGACTGGACGCGCGATCCCGAACGCCTGGCGGCCGACTGATCGACGGGCAGACGGGCTGCGGCTACGCGACCGGTTTGGTGAACAGCACCGGGTCGCTCACGCCGAGCGTGTCGCCCATTCGTCCGATGTTGATGAAGGTCGTGATGATCGAGGCGATCTCGAGCAGCTGGCCGTTGTCCCAGTGGGCCAGCAGCGGTTCCCAGATCGCGTCACCGACGTCGTTGGCGTCGACGGCGATCTGTTCGATCAGCTCGAAGACGGCCTTCTCGTCGTCGGAGAAGTGGGGGCTCGAGCGCCACAGGGAGTTGTTCGTGTCGCCGATGCGCTCGGGCGAGCTCCCGAGCTCGGCCGCGAGCTTCTCGTGTGCTCCGTAGCTGTAGTAGGCGCCGGTCGCTCGGAGGGTCTTGAGGATGACGAGCTCCTTGAAGGCCCACGACACGCGGCCCTCGCCGAGCGCCTGGATCATGAAGGCCGTCAGCGACTTGCAGAACGCCGGGTTCGAGCCGAGTACCTTCACGAGGTTCGGCACCTGGCCGAAGTGGGCCTCGGCGGCGGCGTAGATCTCCTCGAGCTCGGCGGTCGGCTGTTCAACGGTGGTGGTCACAGGCATTCGAATGCTCCTTCTCTAGCTCGCCGGCGCCTGGGCCAGGAAGTGGTCGAGGTGATGCTGGGACGCCCGAGAGCTGGGTGCCTCGGCGGCGAACAGCACGGGTTGGTGGCCGTGCCACACGGGTTCGAGCTCGACCCCGAGGGCATCGCCGAACTTCGAGACCTGGAGGTAGGCGCCGATGGTCGCGACGATCTCGACGATCTGGCCGTCGTCGTAGTGCTCCTTCACCCGGTCCCAGACCTCGGCGGGGATCTTCTCGGGGTCGATCACCACATGGGTGCACAGG
>JAOTZB010000085.1 GCA_029861625.1 Acidimicrobiia bacterium | reverse complement strand
CAGACCCCGACTATGGCGGTATGCGATGAGGCTTCGCCTCGCCGACGCCGACGAGGCGGTTGCAGATGTCCGCAGCGGAAGCTCCGTGCTGGTCGGTGGCTTCGGGCTAGCAGGTCAGCCGGTGGAGTTGATCGACGCGTTGCTGCGCACGGATGCCGACGACCTGACAATCATCAGCAACAACGCAGGCAACGGTGACACCGGCCTTGCCCTTCTTATCGCGCACGACCGGGTTCGGAAGGTCATCTGCTCGTTCCCTAGGCAGGTCGACTCGTGGCACTTCGATGCGGCGTTTCGGGACGGTCGACTCGAACTCGAAGTCGTGCCACAAGGAACGTTGGCGGAACGCATCAGGGCTGGCGGCGCCGGAATTGGGGGCTTCTTCACGCCGACCGCCTACGGAACCCCGTTGGCCGACGGCAAAGAAGTCAGGGTGATCGATGGCCGTGGGCATGTGTTCGAAACACCAATTCGTGCGGACGCTGCAATGATCAAAGCGCACTTGGGTGACCTCGCCGGGAACCTCGTGTACCGAAAGACCACCCGCAACTTCGGTCCAATCATGGCGACTGCTGCTGAGACCACGATCGTTCAGGTGAGCAAGGTGTTGCCCGTTGGCAGTCTGGACCCCGAGATGGTCGTCACGCCGGGCATTTACACGGATGTCATCGTGGAGAGCGCATGAAGCCGACCCTCGATCGCGAAGCGCTCGCTCGCCTCGTTGCCGGCGACATCCCCCACGGCTCATATGTGAACCTGGGCATCGGCCAGCCCACCCAGATCTCTGACTTCCTGTCGCCGGAGCTTCAGATAACGCTGCACACTGAGAACGGGATGCTCGGGATGGGACCGGCAGCAACTGCAGAGGAAATCGATCCAGACCTCATCAACGCGGGCAAGGTTGCCGTCACGGAGTTGCCGGGAGCGGCCTACTTCCACCAGGCGGATTCATTCGCAATCATGCGGGGCGGCCATCTGGACATAGCCGTGATGGGTGCCTTGCAGGTCTCCGCCGGCGGTGATCTCGCCAATTGGCACACTGGCGAACCCGATGCTATCCCGGCCGTCGGTGGAGCTATGGATCTCGCCGTTGGGGCGCGCCAGACCTGGGTGATGATGACGCTGTTCACGCGCTCAGGCAAGCCAAAGATCGTTCCGCAATGCTCGTATCCGCTCACGGGTGAGTACTGCGTCACAAGGGTGTATTCCGACCATGCGGTACTCCTGATCAACGACGGTGTCGTGACGGTTCGCGAGCTCTTTGGGATCTCTCATGCGGAGCTGGAGTCACGACTCCACGGAGTTCGGCTTTCTCCGGCAGCGCGCCACGGGAGGAACGCCTGACCTCGATGAGCACGATGAGTTTTTCCGCCACGCCTGTACCAATGCCGTCGCTCGGCGAAAGCATCTCCAACGCGACCGTGACCAGTTAGCTCAAACAGGTCGGTGACAGCGTCGATCTTGATGAACCTCTTGTTGAGGTGTCGACAGACAAGGTGGACACTGAGATCCCTGCGCCATTGGCAGGGGTACTCATCGAGATCGCCGCACAAGAGGGCGAGACCGTCGCAGTGGGTACGACAATTGCGATGATTTTCTGCGACGGTGCCCTCCCCCATCGCAGCCACGTCCTCGGTGCCGAGCGTGAACCAGCCGGAATCAGCACATGCGCACCGGTCGCCGGATCCGACGCGTCGCGTGGACCGCACGAATAGCAGCTTCCTCTCCGCAGTCGTGCGGGCTCTGCTTGCCGACGACGCCCCGAAGCCACCCGCCTCCTCGACGCCCTGGCAGACCGCGATCGTGGGTTCGAAGCCCTCAGTCGGCCCGGTCCTGTGTCACCAGCTGGACGATGTCGGCCATGATCCGGCCGATCTCGAAGTCCTTCGGGGTGTAGACACGCGCCGCGCCGCTCGCTTCGAGCACGTGCCGATCGTCCTCGGGGATGATCCCCCCGACGATCACGGGCGCACCAACGCCATGAGCGCGAAGTCGGTCGATGACGGCAGGCACGAGATCGAGGTGACTGCCCGAGAGGATCGACAGGCCGATGACGTCGGGGTCCTCGTCCCGCGCCACCGCGGCGATGGTGTCGGGTGTCTGTCGGATGCCCTGGTAGATGACCTCCATGCCGGCGTCGCGGGCGGCAACGGCGATCTGTTCGGCACCGTTCGAGTGCCCGTCGAGACCGGGCTTGGCCACGAGGAATCGGGGCGGACCGTCGGGCATCGCTCGAACGATCTCGGCCACTTCGCGAAGCCGGGCCGAACGCACTCCGGGAGCGGCACCGACTCCGGTCGGTGCCCGGTACTCACCGAACACGTCGCGCAATGCCGCGGCCCACTCCCCGGTCGTGCCGCCGGCCTTCGCGAGCTCGATCGACGCCGGGAGCACGTTCTCGCTCCCGGCCGCGGCGGCACACAAGGCGGCGAGCGCCCGGTCGACATCCGCCTGGTCCCGGCCGGCTCGCCACCGCTCGACATCGGCGACCATCTCGTCGTGCACGGTCGGGTCGACCCGTAGGATCGCGCCATCGCCACCCAGCGGAGAAGGCGTGGCCTCGGTGAATCGATTCACGCCGACGACCGTGAGATCGCCGCTCTCGATCAACCGCAGGCGATCGGTGTGGCTCGCCACCAGGCGGGACTTCAGCTCATCGATGGCCTCGAAGGCACCCCCGAGCCCGAGGACGTCGTCGAGCTCGGCGCTGGCCGCGTCGACGAGCTCGGCGGTGCGAGCTTCGATGACGTGTGACCCCGCGAAGAGATCGTCGTACTCGAGCAGGTCGGTCTCGTGGGCCAGCACCTGCTGGATCCGTAGGGACCACTGCTGGTCCCACGGCGTCGGGAGGCCGAGGGCCTCGTTCCACGCCGGGAGCTGGATCGACCGCGCCCTGGCGTCCTTCGACAAGGTGACCGCGAGCATCTCGAGCACGATGCGCTGCACGTTGTTCTCGGGCTGCGCCTCGGTGAGACCCAGGCTGTTGACCTGGACGCCGTAGCGGAACCGCCTCGCCTTGGCGTCCTCGACGCCGTAGCGCTCGCGGCCGATGCGATCCCACAGCTCGGTGAAGGCTCGCATCTTGCAGACCTCCTCGACGAAGCGGATGCCGGCGTTCACGAAGAACGAGATCGAGCCGAAGACGCGGTCGAAGTCGGCGTCGTCGATCCGGCCCGACTCCTTCACGGCGTCGAGCACGCCGATCGCGGTCGCGAGCGAGTAGGCGATCTCCTGCACCGGGGTGGCCCCTGCCTCTTGCAGGTGGTAGCTGCACACGTTCATCGGGTTCCACCGGGGCAGGTGGGCGGCGCAGTACGTGACGGTGTCGACGGTCAGCCGGCGGCTGGCCTCCGGGCCGTAGATGTAGGTGCCCCGCGACAAGAACTCCTTCACGAGATCGTTCTGCACGGTGCCGCGCAGCTGCGTGCGATCGACGCCCTGGGCTTCCGCGTTGGCGATGTAGAGCGCGAGTAACCAGTTGGCGGTCGCGTTGATGGTCATCGACGTGTTCATGTCGCCGACGGGGATCCCGTCGAGGAGGGCCGCCATGTGCCCGATGTGCACCACGGGGACGCCGACCTTGCCGACCTCACCCGCGGCGAGGGGATGGTCGGGGTCGTACCCGGTCTGGGTCGGGAGGTCGAAGGCGATGGAGAGGCCGGTCTGCCCCTTGGCCAGATTCGTCCGGTAGAGCTCGTTCGACGCCTGCGCGGTCGAATGGCCCGAGTAGGTCCGCATCAACCAGGGCCGGTCCCGAGCCCGGGGGCGACCGAAGTCACCCACCGCCGGCTCGCTCACGCGCTCATCACCCACGGCCCCATCCGTCGTGGCTCCATCCCTCCCCGTTCCGGCTGCAGTATGTCACCCGTCGGGTCACATACTGCAGCCAGTTCGACCGACTGCTGGCTCACGTGGGCCGAGCGCCGAGCCCGCGAGGGTGGTCCTGGAGGTCGAGCCCACCTATCGCCTCACCTTCGACGGCGCCAAGATGCGGACCCGCAGCCCCGAGGCGGCCCGGCGGACATGGCGCCGCGCTCGGCGGCTCGGCCGGCGGCCGAGCTCGTGGTTCAGCCGAGGAGCTCGTCGACGACGTGCTGGGCGGCCGCCGACGGCGCGATCGTGCGTCCGGCCACATCGCCCAGCAGCGCGTCGATGTCGTCGGCGGAGAGCCGAGCCGCCAACGCGTCGTCGAGCAGGTGCAACGCCCTTGCGTGTACCTCGGTGCGCAGCCGCGCGGCTCGTCGGGTGTCGCGCTCGCCGCTCTCGCGCAGCCAACCCCGGTGCGCGTTGATCTGGTCGCGGAGCTCGTCGGTCCCGTCGCCGACGGTCGCCGTCGTCATGAGAATCGGTGGCCGCCAGTCGCCGACGTCAGGGTGATGGCTCACGGCGGTGAGATCCAGCATCAGCTCGAGGTCGCGCCTGGCATCGCGGGCGCCGGGACGATCGGCCTTGTTGACTGCGAAGAGATCGGCGACCTCCAGCAGGCCGGCCTTGTTGGCCTGGACGGCATCGCCCCACCCCGGCGTGACGACGACCACCGTGGTGTCGGCCGCGCCCGCGACCTCGACCTCGACCTGGCCGACCCCGACCGTCTCGATGATCACCGGATCGAAACCGACCGCGTCGAGCACACGAATCGCCCCGGGAACGGCCAGCGCCATGCCCCCCGAGTGCCCGCGTGTGGCCATCGACCTTATGAACGTCGACTCGGCGACGGCGACACCGTCCATCCGGATCCGGTCACCGAGGATCGCTCCCCCGCTGATGGGCGACGACGGGTCGATCGCGACGACTGCGACCGAGTTGCCGGCGGCGGACAGCGACGCCGCCAACTGACCGGTGAGCGTCGACTTGCCGGCACCGGGCGCACCGGTGATCCCGATGATGTGTGCGACACCGGCGAGCGGGTGGGTCAGCTCCGCAATCTCGTCGGCCGGCCGGCCGCCGCGTTCGACCCGGGTGAGCAGGCGACCGAGCGCCCGTCGATCGCCCGCCTTCGCTCGATCGAACAGCTCGGGGACCGGAACGCCGCGCAGGCTCACCGTTCGCTGCCCGCTCCCTCGACCGCACGACGGACCGCGGCTGCCACCTCGTCTGCCGACGAGCCGGGAGTGAGCACTCCCGCGACCCCGGCCGCGCGAAGTTCGTCGGCATCGTCGTCGGGCACGATTCCCCCGATGATGAGGGGCACATCGAGGTCGGCCTCGGCGAGCGCGGCGAGCATCTTCTTCGAGAGCGCCATGTGACCGCCATTGAGCATCGAGATGCCGATGGCGTCGGCATCCTCCTGCTCGACCGCGCCGACGATGCTCGCCGCGGTCTGCCGGAGGCCGAGGTAGATCACCTCGAACCCGGCGTCGCGAAGCATCCGCGCCACGACCTTGATGCCGCGGTCGTGCCCGTCGAGCCCGAGCTTCGCGAGCACGACCCGGATCGGCTCGTCACTCATATCACGGGCGTCTCGACGTAGGTGCCGAACACACCCTCGAGCGCATGCACCATCTCGCCCTCGGTGGCATGGGACTTCGCGGCCTCGATGAAAGCGGGCATGAGGTTCGTCTCGGCATCGGCGGCCTCGGAGACCAGCCGGTCGAGGGCCCGTCTGACCGCGTCGTCGTCGCGATGCCGCTTGATGTCCGCAAGGCGCTTCAGTTGATACTCCTCGACCTCGGCGCCGATCTTCAGGATGTTGTGCTCGCCGTCGTCGCCCTCGGTGAAATCGTTCACCCCGACGATGATCCGGCGACCCGCGTTCACCGCCCGCTCGAAGCGATAGGCCGCATCGGCGATCTCGCCGACGAACCAGCCCTCGTCGATGCCGGCGTAGACCCCTTCGAGGATCGATCCGTTCCCGAGCTCATCGAGGTGATCGAAGATCTCGGACGCCTGCCGCTCCATCTCGTCGGTCATCCACTCGACGTACGGCGCGCCGCCGAGCGGATCGGCCACGTTGGCGACGCCGGTCTCGTGTCCGACGATCTGCTGGGTGCGGAGCGCGATGCGGGCCGCCCTCTCGGTCGGGAGCGCGAGTGCTTCGTCGTAGCTGTCGGTGTGCAGGCTCTGCGTTCCGCCGAGCGCGCCGGCCAGCGCCTGTATCGCCACCCTGGCGATGTTGTTCTCGGGTTGCTGGGCCGTGAGCGACACGCCCGCGGTCTGGGTGTGGAAGCGGCACAACATGCTGCGTTCGTCCTCGGCGCCGTAACGCTCCTTCATCCAGGTGGCCCAGATCCGGCGCGCGGCCCGGAACTTCCCGATCTCCTCGAAGAAGTCGATGTGGCTGTTGAAGAAGAACGACAGCCGCGGCGCGAAGTCGTCGACATCGATGCCTGCGGCAATGGCGGCCTCGACGTAGGCGAAACCGTTGGCGAGGGTGAAGGCGAGCTCTTGTGCGGCGGTCGAGCCGGCCTCGCGGATGTGATAGCCCGACACCGAGATCGGGTGCCATCTCGGCATCTCGGCGGCGGTGAACTCGATCATGTCGGTGACGAGTCGCATCGAGGGGCGCGGCGGGAAGATGTACTCCTTCTGCGCCTGGTACTCCTTCAGGATGTCGTTCTGGATCGTGCCGGCGAGACGGTTGTGCTCGACACCGGTGGACTCCGCGACCGCGACGTACATCGCCATGATGACGTTCGCCGGTCCGTTGATGGTCATCGATGTCGACACGGTGCCGAGATCGATGTCGGCGAACAGGTCCTTCATGTCGGCCAGGGTGTCGATGGCGACGCCGGCCCTGCCGACCTCGCCGTAGGCCCACTCGTCATCAGAGTCGCGGCCCATCAGTGTCGGCATGTCGAACGCGGTGGACAACCCCGTGCTACCGGACCGGAGGAGCTCCTTGAACCGCGAGTTGGTGTCCTCGGCAGTACCGAACCCGGCGAACATGCGCATGGTCCACAGGCGCGAGCGGTACATCGATGCGTACACGCCTCGGGTGTACGGATACTGGCCGGGGTAGGGCGCCTCGCCGTACACCGGATCGACCGGTACACCCGACATCGTCTCGAAGTCGACGTCGCGCAGAGCCGAGGCGTCGTAGGCCTCCTGGTACCGCTCGCGCGGGGATCGTTCGTCAGTTGACATGATCACAGTATTCCATAGGTCGGCCGATAGTTGGAAGTCCTAGTATTGTCGGACGTCGGGCCCTACACTCACCGGATGGCCCTGAGGTTCGACCCCATCGCCGAAGCCCGCCGTCAATGGGACTCCCACGGATGGGGCGCCACCGACGCGATGGCCGCCGTGACGTCCATCAGCCGGGCCCACCAGATCGTGATCGGGCGGATCAACGATCTGCTCCGTCCGTTCGACCTCACGTTCTCCCGCTACGAGGCGCTGGTCCTCCTCAGCTTCAGCCGCACGGGAGCCCTCCCCCTCGGCAAGATGGGCGAACGGCTGATGGTGCACCCCACGAGCGTCACCAACACCATCGACCGGCTCGAACGCGATGGCCTCGTGGCCCGCGCACCGCACCCCGTCGACCGCCGGGCCGTGCTCGCCACCATCACCGACGAGGGCCGCGCCGTCACCAAGCTCGCGACCGACGCGCTCGTCGAGGCCGAGTTCGGGGTCGGCGAGCTGCGCACCGAGACGCTCCGGGACCTCGAGGCCAGCCTGCGCAAGCTCCGTCGCGACGCCGGCGATTTCGAATAGCCCGGGTCCGCTCAGGCCTCGAGCCCGGCCAGCAAGCGCCTGGCGATGACCTTCAGACACAACGTCTCGTCGGCACCCTCGAAGATCGAGAGCACGCGGGCATCGACGAAGTAGCGGCTGACGTCGTACTCCTCGGCGTAGCCCATCCCACCGTGGATCTGCATGGCTTCGCGAGTGACCCACTCGGCCGCCTTGCACACGTAGGCCTTCACCATCGATGCCTCGATCTGTCCTCCCCCCTTGGCCATCAGCTCGGCAACGGCGTAGGAGAACTGCCGGGCCGACTGGATGAGGGTGACCATACGGCCGAGCTTCGCCTCGGTGAGCTGGTAGTCGGCGATCGGCGTGCCGAAGACGACCCGGTCCTCGGCATAGGCAGCAGCGGCCTCGTATGCGGCCTGCATCACGCCCACCGCACGGGCCGCGGTCTGGAGCCGGCCGTTCTCGAACCCCTCCATCTGGTAGTAGAAGCCCTTCCCGAGCCCCGCCGCGCCGCCGATCTGGTGATCGGCCGGAACCCACCAGTCGTCGAGCGCGACCTCGTAGGAATGCATCCCGCGGTAGCCGATGGTGTCGATCGGTCGACCTTCCATCTTCCCGCCGGCCGGCGCGTCGACCCCCGGACCACCCTGCGAGCCGTCCTGTTCGAACGCGAACCCGTGCGCGTCGCCCCGAGGCTTGGGGACGACGAACCCGCTGAGCCCCCGATGGTCGGTCGAACCCGGCTCGGTCCGCGCCAACAACATCAAGACATCGGCCCGGGCCGCGAAGGTGCACCAGGTCTTGGTGCCGTTGATGAGCCAGCCGCCGTCGGTGGGGGTGGCCGCAACCCGTATTCCGGCGACGTCGGAGCCGTAGTCGGGTTCGGTGACGGCCACCGCCACGAGCGCCTCGCCCGACGCCAGGCGGGGCAGCCATGTCTTCTTCTGCTCCTCGGTACCGCCCTTCACCAGCGCCCTGGTGAGGATCTCGGGCCTCGTGATGAGCGAACCGCCGATCCCGAGGCTGCCCCGTGACAGCTCCTCGGTCGCGATGACCATCGCCAGGTACTCGCTCGCACCCTCGGCTGCGAAACCGCCGTACTGCTCGGGCACGGACAAGCCGAAGCCACCGAGCTCGGCGAGACCCGAGATGATCTCCTCGGGCACGTCGGCGTTCGTTCGGTGCACGTGCTCGGCGTGGGGACGCACCTTGTCCTCCGCGAAACGCCGGAACGTGTCGCGAACCAGGTCGAAGTCGTCGTCGAGGTGCAGCGGTGCCGAGTCGTCGGCCACCGCCGCGAGGTGCTCGGGATGGCGGTACGCGGCCAGATAGTCGCGTGTCACGTCGAGCGCGCCCGGTTCGACGCCCCAGTCGGCCTCGCGACCGAAGATCTTGCCGGCGAGGTCGTGCACGGCGTCGGCGACGAACGCGTTGGCCACGGCCGCCTCGGCGGCGCCCTTCGATCCGTAGTCGAGCATCACCCTGGCGGTCGCAACGGCCGACGCCGCATGGGCCAGGTCATAGGCGACGACCTGATCGGCGTCGATCGACCCGTGATCCTTCAAGCGGCGCAGCCCGGAATCGACGACCCGCTGGGCGAGGCCGACGACATCGGCTGCGATGGTCAGGTCGGTGAAATCCATGCGGTCCACCCTACGAACGGCGCCCCGTCGCCGCCTAACTTCGCGCCCCGCGCGGCCGACTGGACACTCACTAGACTGACCCGGGTCCCCCGACCTGGACACTCACTAGACTGACCCGGGTCCCCCGACGAAGATGGTTGCCGTCATGCGATTCTCAGCACCACTCGAAACTCCCCGCCCGCATCTGCGCGGCTGGATGCACGCGGTCGCCGGTGTGGCCGCGATCGTGATGGCCCCGATTCTCATCGTCTTCTCCCCCGCAGGGACGCGCCTGGTTGCCGGGCTCTACGCCGGCGCCGTCGTCGGTCTGTTCGTGATCAGCGCCACCTACCACCGCGTGCACTGGAGCCCCGGCATCCGCGGCTTCTGGAAGCGACTCGATCACTCGATGATCTTCATCGCCATTGCAGCCACGTACACCCCGATAGCCGTCTTCGTGCTGCCCGACACATCGGGCCGTTGGATCCTGTTGGCGGTCTGGGCCGGCGCGGCATTCGGCATCGGTACCCAGCTCGTGTGGCCCCACGCGCCGAAGTCCGTCACGGTCGTCCCCTATCTGTTGTGCGGGTGGGCCGTGGCGCCTGTGATCCATCAAGTGTGGATCTCGATCGGCGTCGCCGGGTTCGTCCTGTTGCTCATCGGCGGCTTGTTGTTCTCGGTCGGCGCCGGTGTCTACGCACTGCGTCGGCCCGACCCGTCACCTACCTGGTTCGGCTACCACGAGGTCTTCCACGTGCTGGTCACGGTGGCGGTTGCCGTCCACTACGTGACGATCGCGTTCTATGCGCTGCCGAAGGGCGGCACACCTGCGGGTTGATCGCCGCGTCGGCCCCTGGCTGCGCCGCGTCGGCTTTGCGCTCGTGATCGTCGCCTCGGCGTGTTCGGCGTCGTCTGACATCGAGGGTGCCGGGGTTGCCCTCGACCCTGCCGTCGACGACGAGCGTCAGTCGGTTCCCGGGTACACGCGCCATGCAATCGACGCGAGCCGCGCATCGATCGCTGTGCCCGAGGACTGGATGCACATCGAGAGCCGCGACGACCTCGATGCGCTGCTGACAGAGGGTGTCGCAGCCGAAGATCTCAGGATCGATCCGGCTGCGGTCTCCGCCGTGGTGGAGCCAGGTGGGTTCTTCGCCGTCGGCGAATCCGGCGCGAACGTCAGCGCGCTCGCCGTGCCCGCCGACGAGGTGCCGAACGATGTCGCTGCCTATGTCGAGGCCGCCGAGGCGCAGTTCGTCGCAAGCGGGTTCGACGCCGTCGACGTCACGGGTTCGACATCTTCGGTCGACGGGCGTGAGGGGCTCGACGTCCGGGGCTCCTATCGACTCTTCGACCAGGAGGTCCGGGCGATCCAATCGGTCGTGTTCGACGACGACACCGCGTACGTCATCACCGTCACCACGTTCTCGACCCGTACCGACGCGTTGGCCGACGACATCATCTCCACCTTCGACATCGCGGACTGACGACCGCTCCGGTCGACCCACAGCCGACAGGCGGAGACCGGCATGGACCTCGGACTCACCGGCAAACGAGCCGTCATCGCGGCGCGACCCGGCGTGGACGACATGACCGCTAGTGTGCAGATCTAGAACAGGTTCTGGAAATCGAGACGGCGCAACGCTGGGGTATGGCATGGAAATTGCAGACATCAACCTCCTCGATCTCGACCGCTTCACCGCCCTGGAGCACCATGAGATGTTCGCGACGCTGCGTCGCGACGCACCGGTGTTCTGGCACGAGGAACCCGACGGACCGGGCTTCTGGAACATCACCCGTCACGCCGACCTGGTCGAGGTGAACCGCGAGCCCGAGCTGTTCTCGTCCGAGGTGGGCGGCATCAGCATCTTCGACCCCGACCCCGCCGACGACGGCATGGACATGCGGGGCATGCAGATGCTCTACACCGACCCGCCCAAGCACACTCGCTACCGACGGCTCGTGAACAAGGGTTTCACCCCGAGGATGATCGGGCTCATCGAGCGCTACCTCGAACATCGAGCCGTCGTGATCATCGACAACGTCATCGAGCTCGGCAGCTGCGACTTCGTCGAGGACATCGCGGCCGAGCTCCCGCTGCAGGCGATTGCCGAGATCATGGGAGTGCCCCAGGAGGACCGGCGACTGCTGTTCCAGTGGTCGAACGCGCTCATCGGCATCGACGATCCCGAGTACGGCAACGAAGAGGGCGACCACAGCGATGCCCTGACTGCCGCCGTCGAGCTGTACGGCTACGTCAATCAGCTGGCGAAGGACCGCGCATCGGATCCACGCGACGACATCGTCACCAAGCTCATCAACGCCGAGATCGACGGCGACCGGTTGAGCGAGATGGAATTCGACATGTTCATGCTGTTGCTCACCGTCGCCGGCAACGAGACCACCCGCAACGCGACCAGCGGCGGCATGTATGCACTCCTCACCCACCCCGATCAGTGGGAGGCGCTCAAGGCCGACCCGGACGGACTGCTCGAGACCGCGGTCGACGAGATCCTCCGCTGGTCGACGCCCGTGCTGCACTTCCGGCGCACCGCCACGGCCGACACCACCGTCGGCGGCACCCGGATCCGCGCCGGCGACAAGGTCGTCATGTGGCACATCTCGGCCAACCGCGACGAGACCGTCTTCGACGATCCGTTCCGGTTCGACGTCACCCGCTCGCCCAACGATCACATCTCCTTCGGCGGCGGCGGCGCGCACTACTGCCTCGGCGCGAATCTGGCTCGCACCGAGCTCCGGTTGATCTTCGACGAGATCATCCGGCGCATGCCCGACATGGAGCTCGCCGGCGAACCGTCCCGCCTCCGATCGAACTTCCTCGCCGGCATCAAGCACCTCCCCGTGACCTACCCTCCCGGCGAGCGGGTCGCACCGGCCTCGGTGGCCTGACCATCTGGCTTCGCCCCATATCTGCGCGTACCGTTCCGACGACCGCCTGACCGAGGAGCTGCGAATGCCGATCAATCCCGCCGCCGTCGGCGCGTCGAGCGACTGGAACGAGTCGAGCTGGGACTCGACCGCGTCGATTCTGTACGCGCTCGGGGTCGGCGCGGGCGCCACCGACGCCACCGGATTCGAGCTCGAGTTCACCACCGAGAACACGAAC
>JAOTZB010000084.1 GCA_029861625.1 Acidimicrobiia bacterium | reverse complement strand
CGCCGAACCCGGAGAACGCGACCGATGAGAGCAGTCCGAATCGTCCAGGGCACCGCGGTGCCGCTCGATCGATCCGACGTCGACACCGACCAGATCATTCCCAGCGACTGGCTGAAACGAGTCGAGCGAACCGGCTTCGAGAAGGGCCTCTTCTCGGAATGGCGCGACGACCCGGCCTTCGTGTTGAACGCCGAACAGTACGCGGGCGCGAAGATCCTGATCGGCGGCATGAACTTCGGCACCGGCTCGTCACGAGAGCATGCGGTGTGGGCCATCCAGCAGTACGGCTTCGACGCCGTCGTCTCCCCCCGCCTCGGACCGATATTCCGGAACAACGCGACCAAGAACGGCCTGGTGCCCGTCGAGGTGAGCGCCGATCTCGGCGAGGCGCTGATGCGAGCCGTCGAGGCCGACCCGGAGCTCGAGATCACCATCGACGTCGAACGTCGCACCGTCGAGGCACCCGCGGCCGATCTGGCCGGGACATTCCCGCTCGAGAACTCGGTGGTCGAACGCTTCCTCGAGGGACTCGACGACATCGGCATCACGTTGCGCAGCGCCGATGCCATCGACGGTTTCGAACGGGGTCGGGCCCGCTGGTTGCCGGTGGTCGACGCCTGATCGCCGATCCGTTCCGCGCGCAGCGCTACGCTCTCGCCACCGCATGTGGCCGGGAGAGTGACCATGGTTCGGAGGCGATCTTGACCGATCATGTGGTGCCACCGTTCTTCGAGCCGCTGGGCGACCAGTTGTGGCGGCGACCGCCGCCATCGGCACGCGGCGCCATCGCCGCGGTCGGCGGCCTGTTGGCGGCGCTCGGCATCGTCGTGGCGACCCAGGGCGATGACGCCGATGTGTCGCGCGGGGTGCTGGCCGCGAGCGGGCTCGGCGTCGGCGCGCTCGCGTACATCTCGGTGCTCGCGGTTCCCCGGCTGTGGGTCCGAGAGGCTGGCATCGCGGCCGCATCGCTCGCGGTCGCCGTGGTGGCCGCAGCGATCGTCGACCTCGACGACGCCTCGTTCACGACATTCGCGCTCGTCGCGACCGCGGGCTGGACGGGCCTCTATGTCGCGCCGGGGACGCGAGGTCGTCCGGTGCCTCTCGGGTTGGCCCTCCTCGGCCTCTGGTTCCTGCTGATCGACGCCACGACCGATGGGATCGTCGAGTTCGACTCCGACGCGGGCACGTCGGCTGCGATCGACGCCGCGGCGGTCTCGATGCTCTTCGGTGTCGCCGCGCTCGCGATCGGCCACGCATACGACCGTCGAGGCTGGCACGGGATGCTGGCCACACCGTTCTTCGCGGTCGGCAACGTGGCCTTCTGGGCCGGCCTCGCCGGCGTTCTCGCCGACATCGGAAACGGCGCCGCGGCTGCGGCGCTGGCCGTTCTCGCCGGTGCCAGCATCGCATTCGTCGGGTCCCACGGCGCCGACCGGCGTTTCACGACCTGGACCGGCGCCCTCGGGGTCGGCGTCGGCACGTCTGCGCTCGTCGGCGAGGTGCTCGGTGACGAGGCGAGCGCGGTCAAGGGCGGGTTGTTGATCTTCGCCGCCGGCGTGGCGTTGATCCTGGCGGCGGCGTTGCTCGTCGCACCGACGACACCCGCCGGCTCGACGACGGCCGACTCGCCGGCAGCGGGTTGGTACCCCGACCCCGGTGGCGGCCCCGGCTTCCGCTGGTGGGACGGCTCGGCATGGACGGATCACACCGCCGACCAGGCCGGCGATCCGCCGGACTGACCGACACGACCGGAGCCATCAGTTCGAAAGTTCGTGCGGTCGGGAACCGATACGCGTTGCACAGACGTCCAACGCGTGTGACGACCCATCTCGGAGGCTCAATCATGCCGAAGCTCCTCGCTCTGGTGCTGACCATGCTGCTCGTGGCTACGGCCTGCTCGAGTACGACCGACTTCACCGCACCCGACAATGGGCCGGATGACCCATCCGGCGACAGCGAGCGCCTTCCCGAGGACGACCCGGTGGTCGACCTGCGCGACATCGACCTCGTTGCGGCCCTCATTCCCTTCGATGCATGCGAGAGCTTCCTCGATCACGTGCAGACCGAGGCCGCGGAGCGGGTCGGTCCCTACGGCCTCGACGGGTTCGGCGGCTACTACCCGGTCGCGTTCGACGACGTTGCGCTCGAGGCCGACGTCGGGCTCGAGGCCCCCGAGGAGGAGGCCATCGCCGAGTCCGGGCCGGCGGCAGCCCTCGACGCCGACGAGGGAGCGACGACCCTCGCACAGGGCGGCGACGCTACCGGGGGTGGCGATCTGGTCGGTGGAGTCGACTTCTCCGAGACGAACGTCCAAGAGGTCGGTGTGGCCGAACCCGACATCGTCAAGACCGACGGTCGAATCATCGTCACAGCCTCCAACAACCGCATCACCGTCGTCGATGTCGCCAACGGCGACGCCGAGGAGCGCGGGTCGCTCTACCTGGAGGGCGGATGGGTTCGTGAGATCTTCCTCGCCGGCGACCGCATCCTGGCCATCGGCGACGGCGACGGCCAGTTCGGCCTGCGCCCAGCAGGCGGCGACGCCGAGGGCGGCTTCGCCGAGGACGCCATCGGCGAGGAGTACCTCGGGGTGTATGTCGAGTCCACCGTGGTGTGGCAGATCGACGTCTCGGGACAGCCCGAGGTCGTCGAGCAGCTCGACATGCAGGGCCGGTACCTGTCCGCACGGGCGGTCGACGGCACCGCTCGCATCGTCGTCACCTCGACGCCGGCCCAGCTGCCGTTCGTCTACCCGCAGTCACCGGCCGGCGAGGAGCGGGCCGAGCAGACGAATCGAGAGATCGTCGCCGAGTCGACCGTCGATGACTGGGTCCCCATCTACGAAACCTCCACAGCCGATGGCCGCGTGACCGGATCGGGCCAGCTCGTCGAGTGCACCGACATCCACCGGCCCGAGGCCTTCGCCGGATTCCAGGTGCTGTCGGTGGTCGGCCTCGACCTCGACGGCGACGTCACGCCGCTCGACACGACGGCTGTCCTCGCGTCGGGCGAAACCGTATACGCCAGCACCGAGAGCATCTTCGTGGCCACGACGCGCTGGCCCGAGATCGTCGCCCTCGACGCCGAGCTCTCCCCCGATTTCGAAGACCAGTACACGACCTCGGTGCACAAGTTCTCGCTCGGCGACGACGGGACAGCCGACTACGAGGCATCGGGCTCGGTGCGCGGCCACCTGCTCAACCAGTTCTCGCTCGACGAGTACGACGGCTATCTGCGGGTCGCATCGACCGACGGATCCCCGTGGGGGTTCGAATCCACCTCCGAGAGCTACATCACGGTGCTCGAACAACGTGGTGAGGAGCTCACAGGCGTCGGTCAGGTCGGCGGCCTCGGCGAGGGCGAGCAGATCTTCGCCGTCCGGTTCCTCGACGACACGGCGTACGTGGTCACGTTCCGCCAGGTCGATCCGTTCTACGTGGTGGACCTGACGAGCCCCAGCGACCCGTCGGTCGTCGGTGAGCTGAAGATCCCCGGCTTCTCGTCGTACCTCCATCCGATCGGCGACGATCTGGTGCTCGGCGTCGGCCAGGAAGCCACCGACGACGGCTTCACGACCGGGGCCAAGGTGTCGCTGTTCGACGTCGCCGATCCCTCCGACCCGACGGAACTGGCGAAGTGGACCACGAATGACGGCTACAGCGACGTCGAATGGGACCATCGGGCCTTCACCTGGTGGGGCCCGGACAACCTGGCGATCCTGCCGCTCACCGTGTGGTCGGACAACTTCTTCGGTGCGGTGATCCTCGAGGTCGACCGCGAGTCGGGCATCCGGGAGGTCGGCAGGGTCGACCAGCTCGACGAGACCGACGGCACGGGGAAGACCGAGTGCATCCAGGTCGAGCCGGCGGCAACGAGCTTCGAGAATGCCACGTCCGAGCTCGACTACATCGCCCTCGAGGGCGGCTCGGTGGTCGTGTGCCCGCCGGGGACGACGACCCCGGTCGAGGGCTACTACTGCGACGGCCCCTATCGGGTGGCCGAGGTCGACGAGATCTTCGGTCCGAGCGATCTCACCCTGCCGGGCGGGCCCGACGACGAATTGCACCTCTGCTGGCCCGAGAACCTCGGCGGTGACCCGATCGTCCGAACGCTCATCGTCGAGGACGATCTGTGGACGATGTCGTGGCGGTTCCTCCAGGCGAACGACCTCTCCACCCTGGGCCGGACCGTTCGGCTGCCGATCACCTGAGACCAGCGGTGGGCAGGAGTCGGGTCCGACCTGGCTCCTGCCCCCCGGCCTCAGACGCCTCGGAGCGAACCCGGGCGGTCGACCCCGGCAGGATCCTCACCCGAGTCGCGGATGCGCCAGAGCCGGTTCAGCGCATCGACGAACGCACGAGCCGACGCCAGGACCACGTCGGTCGATAGTCCCTTTCCGGCGACGACGATGCCGTCGGACTCGAACCGAAGTGCGACATCCGCGAGCGCGTCGACGCCGCCGGTCACCGCGTTCACGGTGTAGTCGGTGAGAGCACCCTCCATACCGGTTGCGTCCTTCACCGCCTTGCACACCGCATCGACCATGCCGTCGCCGGTGGCCTCGGACTCGACCGTGACGCCATCGACGGCGAGGACGACGGTCGCCGTCGGCGTGCTGACCGTGCCACCACGACAGTCGACCGAAGCGAGGACGATGTGGTGCACCATCGACCCGCCGATCTCGTCGACGACGATGGCCTCGAGGTCGGCATCGGTGATCTCCACCTTGCGATCGGCCAACTCCTTGAACCGCACGAACGCGGCATTCAGCGCATCGCCGTGGACGACGAGACCGAGGTGCTTCAGTCGATCGGCGAACGCATGCCGACCCGAGTGCTTACCGAGAACGATCTTGCTCTCGCCCTGACCGACGGCGGCGGGGTCCATGATCTCGTAGGTCTCGCGGTCGCTCAGGACGCCGTGTTGATGGATGCCGGCCTCATGGGCGAACGCATTCCGACCCACAACCGCCTTGTTGTACTGCACGGGGTAGCCCGTGAGCCTGCTGACGATGCGGCTCGCCCGGGCCAGCTCCTCGGTCTTGACACCGACCTCGAGACCCTCGAAGAAGTCGCCCCGGGTGCGGATCGCCATCACGAGCTCCTCCAGGGCGGCGTTGCCGGCCCGTTCCCCGATGCCGTTCACCGCGCACTCGATCTGACGGGCGCCGGCGGTGACACCAGCGAGCGAGTTCGCCACCGCGAGACCGAGATCGTTGTGACAGTGCGTCGAGAGCACGTAGTCGCCCGACACGCGGGCTCGGATCGAACGGATCTGTTCCGCGTACTCGTCGGGGATCCCGTAGCCGACCGTGTCGGGGATGTTGAGGGTGGTGGCGCCGGCGTCGGCGGCGATCTGGAGCACGTCGCACATGAAGTCGAAGTCCGAACGCGAGGCGTCCTCGGGGGAGAACTCGACATCGTCGGTGTACTCGCGAGCACGGCCGACCGCCGATGCCGCCTCGGCCTTCACCTGATCGGGGGTCATCCTCAGCTTCTTCTGCATATGGCGTTCGCTGGTCGCGATGAAGGTGTGTATGCGTCGGTTCGCGGCCGGCTCGATGGCCTCCCAGCAGCGATCGATGTCCTTGTGGGCCGTTCGTGACAGACCGCAGATGATCGGTCCCTCGACGGCGCGGGCGATCGCCTGCACCGCCTCGAAGTCGCCCTGGCTGGCGATCGGGAAGCCGGCTTCGATCACGTCGACACCGAGTCGCGCGAGCTGCTCGGCTATCTCGAGCTTCTCGCCCTCGTCGAGGGAGATCCCCGGCGACTGCTCGCCGTCGCGGAGCGTGGTGTCGAATATCTTGACGTGGTCAGCCATGACAGTGTTTCCCGTTGTCGATGAGACGGAGCGTCGTCGGTCGAGAACTGCCTCCTGGAACGCAAAAGCCCCCTGCCGGAGAGCAGGGGGCAGGTGAGCACCGATCGGTGCTCACCTCACGGAAGGAGGAGATCTTCGTACAGTCGGGGGGCACCCGTCTCGTGGTTCATGTGCCGACCAGCGTCGCAGGCGTGAATCCCGCGGTCAAGGCAGTGCCGTTCGGGCATCGCGAACCGGGCCGGCCGACGATCCGGCTCGGGCGAGCCATCTCGCCTACACTACCGCAGCCATGAAACGACTTTTCCGCCGTTTGCTCGTCCTCGTCGGGATCGCCGGCATCGCATCCGTCATCGCCAAGAAGCGTCAGGAACGGGACCGGGCTGCTGCGCCGGTCGGTGAGGCCGAGTGGCCGCCGCTGGCCATGGCCGGCACTTCTGCACAAGGCTCCACCAACGGATCGGCCGGCGAGACCGCCTCAGCCGGGGCCGAGTCGGCCGACGAGCCCGCCACCGACCAGCCGTGGGTTCCGTCCGACGACGGGGCGTGCCCGGCGAGTCACCCGGTCAAGGGCAACGAGAACAGCGGCATCTACCACGTCCCCGGCGGACTCGCCTACGAGCGAACCCGCGCCGAGCGCTGCTACATCTCGCCGGAAGCCGCCGAGGCCGACGGCTACCGGGCCTCGAAGGCCTGATCTCAGGCGTCCGGCAGCGACACGGAACGCACGTCGACGATGCCGTTGGCGGCCTCGAGGGCCGTCAGCACCGCCACCGGAACCGGCGTCGTCGTCGAGATGACCATCAGCGCGCCTGATCCGTCGGCAGCGCGGCCGACGTTCATGTCGCGGATGTTGAGACCGGCCTCTCCGAGGATCGACCCGACCTGACCGATGACGCCGGGTCGATCGTCGTTCCGCACGACCACCATGTGGGGAGCAGGCGGCATGTCGACGCTGTGGTCATCGACCATCACGATGCGAGGCTCGGCCTTCAGCCCGGCGAGCGTGCCCGCGATCGCATGCTCGCCGCCGCGGATGGTCACGGTGTTCACGTAGTCCTGCGAGCTCGGCGTGACCGTCGTGCGGACGTCGACACCCCGGTCCCTGGCAATGCTCATGGCATTGACGTAGGAGACCGGCTCGTCACTGATCGCACCGAGCACCCCCTTCATGGCGGCGAGGACGGTTATCTGGTTGTCGTAGCCACCGATCTCGCCCTGACAGGCGATCTCGAGCGAGGCCGGCAGCTCGGCTGCCAGCCCGGCATACAGCCCGCCGAGCTGCTCGGCGAGCGGCACGAACGGGCGCACGACGCTCGATGCCTCGCTGGCGTCGATGTTCACGGCGAAGGGCACGAACGCCCCGGCCAACGCCAGGAGCACCTGGTCGGCGATGGTCTCGCCGGCCTTGTCCTGGGCCTCGCGTGTGCTCGCGCCGAGATGGGGCGTGACGACCACGCTCGGTAGCGAGAACAGCGGCGAGTCGGTGGTCGGCTCGGCTTCGAACACGTCGAGGGCCGCGCCACCGATCCGCCCCTCCGATACGGCGTCGTAGAGCGCGGTCTCGTCGACGATGCCGCCCCGGGCCACGTTGACGATGCGGAGATCGGGTTTGGCCTTTGCCATGAAGTCGGCATCGATCAGCCCGATCGTCTCCTGAGTCTTGGCCACGTGCACGGTGACGAAGTCCGCCTCGGCTGCCAGGGTGTCGAGATCGACCAGATCGACGTTCATCTGCTTGGCCCGCTCGGCCGAGACGAACGGGTCGTAGCCGATGAGCCTCATCCCGAAGCTCATCGCGCGCTGGGCCACCAACCGGCCGATCCGACCGAGGCCGATGATGCCGAGGGTCTTGTCGTTCAGCTCGACACCGGTCCATGCCGCTCGTTCCCACCGACCGGCAATGAGCGCGGCGTGGGCCTGGGGAACATTGCGGGCCTGGGCGAGCAGGACAGCCATCGTGTGTTCGGCCGCCGACAGGATGTTCGACTGCGGCGCGTTCACCACCATGACGCCGTGCCGGGTCGCGGCATCGACGTCGACGTTGTCGAGCCCGATACCGGCCCGACCGACCACGACGAGACCCACACCGGCCGCGAGCACGTCGGCGGTCACCTTGGTTGCCGAACGGACGATGAGCGCGTGGGCCCCGCGAATCGCCTCGTTCAGCTCGTCGGAGCCGAGATCGAATCGGACGTCGACGTCGTGACCGGCGGTGCGGAGCCGATCGAGTCCGGGTTCGGCGATCTTCTCTGTGACAAGGATGCGAGCCATGGTCCGCACAGTCTCGCCCGTCGGTCCGCGTTCCCAAACTCGCCCGTCCAAGGTTTGTGGGGCGCGCCCCGAACCGCGGTCGCGGCCGGACTGGGGGTCATGTCCGGCCGCCTCGTAGCCTGGCGCTCATGTCTGCACCCACCGTGATCGTCGGTGCCGGGATCGCCGGGCTCACCGCGGCTCAGGGCGTGCGTGCGGCCGGCCGCGACGTGTTCGTCGTCGACAAGTGCGCCGTGGTCGGGGGGCGGCTCGCCACGCGGCGGCTCGCCGGGCGCACATTCGACCACGGTGCGCAGTTCTTCACCGTCCGGACCGAGGCCTTCCGCGACACCGTCGACCGAGCGATCGCGGCGGGAGTCGTCCACGAGTGGTGCCGGGGATTCGATGTCAACGACGGCCATCCGCGATATGTGGCCCACGGCGGGATGGCCGGCTTCGCGGCCTGGCTGGCGGGTGATCTAGACATCGAGCTCTCGACGGCTGTCCAGGCCATCAGCCCGACCGGCGGCGGCTGGGTCGTCACGGCCGGTGGGCAAACGGTCGAGGCATCGTCGCTCGTCGTCACCGCGCCGATCCCGGAGACCCTGGGGCTCCTCGCAGCCGGCGGGTGCGAGCTGCCGAGATCGGTTGGCGACGACCTCTCGGCCGTCGGCTGGTTCCCGACGATCGCGCTCCTCGTTGCGCTCGACGGACGACCGACCATCCCCGAGCCGGGTGGCCTGCAACCAGACGACGGGCTGTTCGGCTTCGTCGCCGACAATCAGCAGAAGGGCATCTCGGAGAGACCCGCCGTCACGCTCCATCTCGCCCACGAGGTGTCCGGATACCGGTGGCCCGATCCCGACGCCGCGATTGCGTCGGACCTGCTCCCCCACGCACGCCGTTGGTTCGGCGACGCCACGATCGTCGAGGTCGCGGTCGAACGCTGGCGCCACGCCGGGCCGGTCGAACCGTGGCCCGAGCCCAGCCTCGCCGTCGATGTCGACGGGTCGCTCCTGGTGCTGGCCGGCGACGCGTTCGCCGGGCCGAAGGTCGAGGGGGCGTTCACCAGTGGACGGGCCGCAGCCGAACGCGTCGTCCCGGGCTGATCGCCGCATCAGCACGGCGGCGAATCGCCCGTGCCCGCTGCCGCGGCCACAATGGTGGCGTGCGTTGGCCCGACATCAGCTTCGAAGACCGGATCGCGACGGTCGACTTCCGGGTGGCACCCGATGCGCACATCACGGTCGACAGCGATGTGTGCCGGTCCTGCACCACGCGTGCGTGCGTCACGGCGTGCCCCGCGAACCTGTTCGCGCCCACGAGCGACGGCGGCATCCTCTTCAACTACGAGGAATGTTTCGAATGCGGCACCTGCTACCTGGTGTGCAACAGCGAGGGAGCGCTCACCTGGTCGTACCCCGACGGCGGGCACGGCGTGGTTTTCCGCTCGTCCTGATGGTTGTCGCCGTCTGCCTGAAGTGGGTGCCGCGCCGGGTCGACATCGATCCGCTCGATGCCACCGCGACCCCGGACCCGAACAGCTGGGGCCCTTCGGCGGCCGACGAGGCCGCGCTCGAGCTGGCCCTGCGGGTCGGCGACCGACGCGGCAGCGACGTCGTCGCGTTGACCGTCGGGCCCGACGCGGCTGACGCGATGTTGCACGACGCGCTCTCGCTCGGGGTCGGCGGGGCCCGTCGACACCGCTCCACCGGCCGTCCGACGAGCCGAGCGACGGCAACAGCCCTCGCAGTGCTGGCCGGCGACGCCGATCTGATCATCTGCGGCGATCAGAGCCTCGACCGGGGGTCGGGATCGGTCCCGGCATTCATCGCTGCCGAGCTCGGAATCGCCCAGGTGCTGGGAGTCGCCTCGGTGACGCTGACCGACGAGATCATCGCCGAGCGGCGCACCGACCGAGGCGGCCGCGATCGCGTCTCGGTGATCGGCCCGACCGTGCTGTCGGTCGACGGAAGCCTCGCGATCGACGGAGCCGGATTCCGCCTCCGCCGAGCCCCGCTGGCCGCGCTGATCGAGAGCAGGAACGCTGTCGTCGACGTTCGATCGGGTGCGCTCGACGACGAGCGCGCGGCGATCGTCGATCGGCGCCCGTACCGCCCGAGACCTCGCCCGGTCCCGAGCCCCGACCCGTCGCTGCCACCGCTGCAACGCATCCTCGAGCTGACCGACGCTGTCTCGGACCGCACCCCACCTCGGACGATCGAGGTCGACCCTGCGGCGGCGGCCGACGCCATCATCGACCAGTTGCGAACGTGGGGCTACCTCGACCAGGACACGTGACCACCCTCGGAGCATCGACGTGGCCGACCATCGCGTCGGGAGCGGCCCGAATACTGCTGTTGCCGCTCGGGTCCACCGAACAGCACGGCCCACATCTCCCCCTCGACACCGACACGAGGATCGCAACGGCCTGCGCCTCCACCGCCGCCGATCGGCGACCCGACACGGTCGTCGCCCCGGCACTCCCCTACGGCGCCAGCGGTGAGCACACCGGGTTCGCCGGCACGATCTCGATGGGAACCGAGGCGCTCGCCACCGTGCTGGTCGAGATCACCCGCTCGATGACCCCGCCGCTCGATCGGCTCGTCCTCGTCAACGGCCATGGTGGAAACGCGGCCGCCGTCGACGACGCCATCCGCCGGTGCGACGCCGACGGTCGCCCGCTGCACGCATGGTGGCCACGGATCCCAGGCGGCGACGCCCATGCCGGACGCACCGAGACGTCGCTGATGCTCGCGATCGCCTCCGAGCTCGTCGACCTCGACACGGCCGCGCGAGGCAACACGACGCCGCTCGACGAGCTCGCTCCCGCGCTGCGCCGCGACGGCGTCGCCATGCATTCGCCAACGGGTGTTCTCGGCGATCCGACGGGCGCATCCGCCGACGAGGGGCATCAACTGCTCGAACTGTTGGTGGCCGACCTCACCGGCTTCCTCGACGCCCTGACGGTGCCGGACTGAGGACACCGCCGCGGCACGAGTGCTCTGGCATGATCGAGACGAGCAAACGAGGAGGCCGCAGCATGTCGTTCTGGTCGACCGTGAAGTCCATCGGATCCGCATTCGGCCTCGGCCCCGAACACGTAGAGCCGGTCGGGTGCACGATCGGACGCGGGATCTACCGCGAGGCGAAACGCTCCACGCAGCTGGTGAACGCGCACCGACCATGGCGACGTCTCCGACCCGACACCCAGGAGATGTTGCGGACGCTGTTTCCTGACCTGGATGTGGAGCGGATCCGGTACCGAACCCGATGCCGGCTCCCGTCCAACCGCTTCCGCGAATCCGGTTCGATCTACGCCATGACGTTCGGCTACTCGATCTACTGGCGGGGCGACTTCGACGAACGGAACCCGCGCCAGATCGTCGACTTCATCCACGAGGTCATGCACGTCGAACAGGTCCGACGATTGGCGGCGAGGATGCGTTCGCCTGCGAGTACGGCAAGGGATATCTCCAGGGCGGCGGTGAGCTCCCAGCCACGATTCGCAAGCCGAGCACCTACCACCGCAACCCGCTCGAAGCCGAGGCCTACCGCTTCGAGGCCACGTTCCAGGACGCGACCGGCGCAGCCGTCGCCGATCGGATCCCCTGGCCCGACCACTGAAGTCGCACGGACGATCACCGTCGGCTTGACTGGTGGTCCAGCCAACGACGAGTCGAGGGGAAACCTGGTGAAGACGCGAGCTGCGGTGTTGCACGGCATGAATCAGGATTGGAGCGTCGAGGAGATCGACGTCGACCCCCCGAAGTCGGGCGAGGTGCTGGTGAAGTCGGCCGCGGCCGGATTGTGCCACTCGGACGAACACATGGTCACGGGCGACCTCGCCCCTCCGCAGGAGATGCTCGATCTGGTCGGCCTCGACAGCCCGTACCCGATCATCGGTGGCCACGAGGGCTCTGGCGTCGTAGTCGAGGTCGGCGAGGGAGTCACATCGGTCTCGCCCGGCGATCATGTGTCGGCGTCGTTCATCCCGTCGTGCGGTCGCTGCCGATGGTGCTCGAGCGGAATGCAGAACCTGTGCGATCTAGGCGCCATGGCGATGGTGCCCGGCATGATCACCGACGGCACGTTCCGGCATCACACCGCCGACGGCCAGGATCTCGGCACCTTCGCCAAGCTCGGGACCTTCGCCGGACACTGGGTGGTGTCGGAGGACTCGCTCGTGAAGGTCGACGAGAACCATGACATGACCGCCGTCGCGCTCGTCAGCTGTGGTGTGGCAACCGGATGGGGATCATCGGTTCACCGGGCCGACGTCGGCGCGGGCGACACGGTCGTGGTCGTGGGAGTCGGCGGCATCGGCTCGGCG
>JAOTZB010000387.1 GCA_029861625.1 Acidimicrobiia bacterium | reverse complement strand
CGGCGAGCAGGCGGCGCACCACGGGAGACAACAACATGCCGGCTCCTCCGGCCGACTCGCTGATGACGGCGGAGCCCGGGAGTGGCTCGGGGGCCGGCGGCGGCGGTGGCGGTGGCGGTGGCGGTGCGGCCTCGGCCGCGGGGACGGCCTCGGGTTCGGGCGCGGGAGCCGGCGGGGGCGGCGGCGGGGGTGCGGCTTCGGCCGCAGGGGTCGGAGCAGGTGCGGCCACGGCATCGGGCGTCGCCGCCGGTTCTCGTAGCTCGCCCTCGGCACCGATCACGGCGAGCACGGTTCCCACGTCGACCGTGTCGCCTTCCGGCACGAGTATCTCCGACAGGACACCACTCACGGGTGAGGGAACCTCGGAGTCGACCTTGTCGGTCGACACCTCGAAGAGCACCTCGTCCTCGGCGATGGTTTCACCGGGTTGTTTGAACCACTTCGTGATGGTTCCCTCGGTGACGGTCTCGCCCAGCTGTGGCATCACCACATCGGTCATCGTTCGGCTCCTCTTTGCTCCGGCTGCCCGGCCGGTTCGTAAGATCGGGTTGGCTGCGTCGGAGAGCTCCAGCGCTCCGACCGTTGTCGGTACATGGGATTGCCCCCGGTCAGCCGTGGATACTGCGGCCGGTCATGGCCATCACGGATTCGCCGAACAGCTCGCTGAGCGTCGGGTGGGGTTGGATGAATTGTGAGATCTCGTCGACCGTCGCCTCCCAGTTGACGGCCAGGTAGCCCTGGCCGAGCTGCTCGGTCACCCACGGTCCGGCGAGATGGACGCCGAGAATGCGACCGCCCGTGCCGTCGGGACGCTTCTCGGCCACGACCTTCACGAGACCCTCGGTCTGACCGATGATCAGCGCCCTCCCGTTGCCCGCGTACCGATGCTTCGAGACGACGACCTCGTAGCCCGCGGCGGCGGCCGCCTCTTCGGTCAGACCCGAGAACGCGACCTCGGGATGGCAGTAGATCGCCCACGGCACGTTGTCGTAGTCGACCGGGACCGGGTTCTCACCGAGCAGATGCTGGATGACGAGGACACCCTCGGCGAACGCGACGTGCGCGAGCTGCGCCGTGTCGATGACGTCGCCGACGGCGTAGACGCCCGGCTCGCCGGTCTGGCAGTACTCGTCGACCTCGACGAACCCTCGCCCGTCGACGACGACCGCCGTTCCGTCGAGACCGAGGTCGGCGCTTCGGGGCCGCCTACCGACCGACACGATGACCTTGTCGACCTCGATCGACTCGCCATCGCCGAACTGCACGGCAGTGCCGGTGGTGCCGGGAACGTGAGCGGACACGCTCACCCCCGCGCGCACCGAGATCCCTCGTTTCTTGAACGACCTCTCGACGACCTTGCCGACATCCTCGTCGGCGCCGACCAGGATCCGAGGCAGGGCCTCGAACACCATGACCTCGGAGCCGAGATCGGAGAGCATCGACGCGAACTCGCATCCGATCGCGCCCCCGCCGATGACCGCGACCCGAGCAGGAATGTGGTCGAGCGACAGCACCTCGTCGGACGTGACGACGTAGTGCCCGTCGACCTCGAATCCCGGGATGGTGCGCGGCGTCGAGCCGGTCGCGATCACCACGCTGGTGCCGGTGATCTCGACGTCGCCGGACTCGCCGCCCGAGACCCGTACCGTACGGTTCGCGTGCAACGTGCCCACACCGTCGTACATCGTGACGTCCCGGCCCTTCAGCAGGCCGCTGAGGCCCTTGTGCAGCCGGTCGACGACCGCCTGCTTGCGAGCCTGGGCGACGGTGAAGTCGACAGATGGTTCGCCCGCCGTGACGCCGAACGCGGCCGCCTCGGAGATCGTGCGGTACACCGACGCCGTCTCGAGCAGCTCCTTCGCCGGTATGCAGCCGACGTGGAGACACGTTCCCCCCACCTTGTGCATCTCGACCAGACCCACGTCGAGTCCCGCGCTCGCACCGTACAACGCAGCCGCTTCGCCCCCCGGACCGCCGCCGATGATGACCACGTCGTGGTTTGTCATGCGACGCAGCCTAGTGCCGTGCCAACAGAGGTTCGCGGTGCCGACACGGGGCTACCTCAGCCCAGGAACTGACGCGGGTCGACCGGCCCGCCGTCGATGCGGACCTCGAAGTGCAGGTGCGGACCCGTCGAGTTGCCCGTCGACCCCATCGCCCCTATTCCCTGGCCGATCGACACCGAGACCCCGTTGGTCACCCACAGCTCGCTCATGTGGCCGTACAACGTCATGATGCCCGCGCCGTGGTCGATCATCACCGTGTTGCCGTAGCCGCCCAGCCAACCGGCGAAGAAGACCGCTCCGTGCTCTGCGGCCGCGATCGGCGTTCCCACGCCCGCAGCGATGTCGATGCCATCGTGCATCCGACCCCACCGCTCACCGAACTCCGAGCTGACGACTCCGGCCGACGGCCACTGCATCGAGCTCGGCGGCACCGGCTCGTCGAGCGCCGCGCAATCGACGGCGATCCCGTCGTCGTCGATCGGGGTCCGTCCCGCCGAGCAATCGGCGCGCCATGCCGCTCGCTGCTGGGCCTCGGACGCGATATGGGCCTCGCGCGTCGCGATGACCCGCTCGAGCTCGGCTCGCGTGGCCTCCAGGGCGTCGATCTCCGCCTCGAAGGCCGCGATCTCGCCATCGAGCTGCTCCTGGAGCTCGGCCTGCTCGATTCGGGCCGAGGAGAGCCGGTCGAGCGACTCGGCGACGCGTTCTCGGCTCGACGCCGCCGTGTCCTCGGCGTCGATCTGGCGTTCGAGCTCGAGCTCGAGCATCAGGCGGGCGGCCTCGAGGCCGTCGAGCAGCTCCTGATCGCTGACCGCGACCGCATCGAGCAGCACGATCTTGCGCTCCAGCTCGGTGAGCGACCCCGACTGGAGAAGCGGGATGAACGACGGGGTCCGAACCGGCCGGATGTAGGCCGAGACCGCACGTTCGGTGATGAGTGCATCCCAGGCGTCGTAGTCGAGCTGGGCCGAAGCGACCGACTCGACCAGCGCAGCCTGTGCTCGCACGGCATCCGCCTGGGCCGCGAGCTCGGCTTCGTACCGACGACGGGTCGACCCGATGCTCACATCGAGCGCCGCGATCTCGGCCTCGAGCTGGGTCGCCGTGAGTGCGAGCGAGCTGAGCTGCGATGAGGCCTCGTTCAGCCGGGCATCGGTGGCGGCGGACTCGTCCCGTGTCCGGGAGAGGATCGCATCGGACCCGAGACGCTCATCGAGGTAGTCCTCGTCGATGTCCTGTCCGGAGACAGGCGACACCGGGACAAGAGCGGCAATGATCACGAGCAGGACTGGAAAACGAGACGTACGCATCCGACCGGCC
>JAOTZB010000386.1 GCA_029861625.1 Acidimicrobiia bacterium | reverse complement strand
CGGTCTCGGTGGAGGCCGGCGTACGGTTCGGGTGGTCGACGTATGCCGATGCCCATGTGTCGATCGAACGGTTCGGCGCGTCGGCTCCGGGCGATGTCGTGATGGAACAACTCGGAATCAATGCGCCCGGCGTCGCCGCAACAGCCCGCGATCTGCTCGCCGGTCGAGAGGAGCACCCATGACCAGACTGCACGATCTCCACACCGAACAGGGGCAGAGTCCCTGGCTCGACAATCTCAGGCGGGGCTGGATCACCAGCGGACAGCTCGAACGGTGGGTCGAGAATGGCGTGCGCGGGCTCACGTCGAACCCGTCGATCTTCCAGAAGGCCATCGCCGGATCCGAGGCCTACGACCACGAGTTCCGTGACGCGATCTCGTCGGGCGCGTCGGTGGAGGACTCCTACTGGCGACTGGTGACCTCCGACATCGAAGCGGCCCTCGCGATCCTCCGTCCGGTCTACGACAGCTCCGACGGCCGCGACGGTTACGTATCGGTGGAGGTCGACCCCGGCCTCGCCCGTGACACGGCCGGTACCGAAACGGCTGCGAGAGCGCTGTGGGACAGCATCGACGAGCCCAATCTCTACGTGAAGATCCCCGGAACCGCCGAAGGCCTTCCCGCCATCGAGCAGATGATCAGCGAGAAGCGCAACATCAACGTCACCCTGTTGTTCGCGCTCGACCGGTACCGCGACGTCATGGAGGCCTACATCTCCGGCCTCGAGCGGGCCGACGGCGATCTGTCACGGGTTTCGAGCGTGGCCTCGTTCTTCATCTCCCGCGTCGACACCGCGGTCGACCGCGCGCTCGACGCCGTGGGTACCCCCGAGGCCGCCGCACTTCGGGGCAAGACCGCGATCGCCAACGGCAAGCTCGCGTACGCGGCGTTCCTCGAGACCTTCCGAGGCCCCCGATGGGAAGCGCTCGTCGAGCGTGGGGCCCGGGTGCAACGACCGCTGTGGGCGTCGACATCGACGAAGGACCCGAGTTTCCCCGACACGCTCTATGTCGACACGCTCATCGGTCCCGACACCGTGAACACGATCCCCGATGCAACGCTCGAGGCGTTCATCGACCACGGGACAGTGAGGCGCAGCATCGACGCCGACGTCGACCAGGCGCGGGCTGTCGTCGACGGGCTCGCGGCGGTAGGCGTCGATCTCGTCGGCGTCACCGACCAGCTCGAGGCCGAGGGTGTTGCGTCGTTCGAGAAGGCGTTCACCGAGCTGATCGGCACGCTTGCCGACAAGGCTCGACTGTTGGGCTGACTCCGACCGCGTCGGCCGGACCCTCAGCAGCCGCCCTCGGACGGGCGATCGGGGATCGACGGGTCGACGACCTCCAGGTGGACATGGGGCCAGCTGGGTTCTGCGGTGTGCTCGTCGACCTGGGACTCGAACGGCAACACGGTGGCGCGACCGGCGAGGACCGTGACGCCCGCTTCGACCCGCTGTCCCGGAACGACCTCGACACCGTCGATGTGGAACATCTTCACCTGCCATCCGGGCCGATCATCGGGTTCGATGTAGACGAAGTCGTCGGAGTACTCGCAGTAGAGCACGTAGGTGCCTGCGCTGAGGACGGTGCCCGTGACCGGCGCCCTGATCTCCGCGTCGGGATCGACGACGATGTCGGCTGCGGTTCGTGACAACGTCTGGCGACCACGGGACTCCATCGTCGTCGCCGCAGTGTCGATGCCGAGGAGCGTCATCAGCCTCGCTCCGTCGTGGCCCGATTGGTGGAGGCCGATGTGTTCGACGCGCGCCGCGGGATGGACGAGTGTGAGCTCGTCGATCGCGGCGAAGGGCTCGTACGCCTGGTCGTTGACGACGCGGGCGGTCGTGGGGGTGGGCGTTGGCCGTGGTTCGGGCGTCGGGAGCGGTGTTGGGGGGACAGCCGTCGCCGTGGGCGTGGCGGCGTCGACCACGACATCCGGGCCGCCGACTGCGCCGGCTGGGTTGTCGACTGCGCCGGCTGGGTTGTCGACTGCGCCGGCTGGCGGGTCGATGGCGGCGAGGACAGGGCGATCGCCGCTGCTGCACGACGCCAGGAACACAACCGCAGCGCCCGCCACGGCAGCGGCCCGAATCGGTCCTCGTCGCACCCCTCGACCGTAGCCTCAGGATCGGCGGGCGGGTCATCATCCCGTCGCCGACGATCGAGTCGGTTGCATATCGAAACTCACTCGCCTACGGTGCGCCCGCATGATCGAGGGAGAGCCGACGTCGTGGGGACGGTGAGCCGGCCCGCCGAGGACATCTGCTCGATCCAGCGAACGCTCGACCTCATCGGCGATCGCTGGACGTTGCTGATCCTCCGCGATGTCTTCCGGGGCGTGCGACGCTTCGGACAGATCCACGACGACCTCGGAATCGCCAGGAACCTGCTCGCCGGACGGCTCTCGCGGCTGGTCGATCACGGCATCCTCGAACGGGTCCAGTACCAGGCCCGGCCGGTACGTCACGAATATCGACTCACCCAGAAGGGTCGTGACCTCTCCCCCGCGCTCATTGCACTCATGCACTGGGGCGATCACTGGTACGCCGGCGATGAACCCCCCACCGTGCTCGTGCACGAGTCGTGTGGCTCGGCTCTCGACCTCGTCACCACCTGCCCCGGGTGCGGCGAGGTCGTCGACCCCCATCAGATCCGAAGTCGCCCCGGCCCCGGCCTGCGCGCCACATCCGTTCCCCGACAGGAGCACGCGTGACCGACACCAGACTTCTCGATGCGCCACTCGGCGAGCTCCTCGCGGCCGCCTCGGCCATACGGCATGAAGCCCACGGACACCGGGTGACCTATTCGCCCAAGGTCTTCATTCCCCTCACCATGCTCTGTCGGGACAAGTGCGGCTACTGCACGTTCGCTCGACCACCGGCTCGGCTCGAGTCGCCGTACCTCACACGCGAGCAAGTGCTCGACATCGCGTTCCAGGGGGCCCGGGTCGGATGCCACGAAGCGCTCTTCACACTCGGCGAGCGACCCGAGCTGCGCTATCCGGTGGCTGCCGACTGGCTCGCGGCCGCCGGGTACGACTCGACCATCGACTACCTGGCCGCCATGGCCGCTGCCGTCCTCGACGAGACCGGACTCCTCCCCCACGCCAACGCCGGCGCCCTCTACCCCGACGAGCTCCGTCGACTCCGCGCCGTGGCCCCGAGCCAGGGCATGATGCTCGAGACGCTGGTGGACGACCTCGCGGCCCATCGGGGCTCGCCCGACAAGTCACCGGCCCGACGACTTGCGACCTTGGACGCGGCCGGCGAGCTCGGGATTCCCTTCACCACCGGGATTCTCGTCGGCATCGGCGAACAACGGGCCGATCGGATCGCAGCG
>JAOTZB010000385.1 GCA_029861625.1 Acidimicrobiia bacterium | reverse complement strand
ACACCCAACACCACCGCCGCCACATCATCGCCACCCACCCCAACCGGCTCCGGCTCCGGCTCTGGCTCGAGCTCTGGTGGAGGCACTACGGGCTCGGCGACGCTCTGCACCAGCGGCGCCGGCTCGACCGGGGAGGGTTCTGACACCGGTGGCCCGGAGACCACGGCCGGCGCAGTCGTGGCGACGGCCGAGGTCCGCTCTCGGAGACCGCTCGGCGGACCGTCGTCGCGGATCCGCAGGGCCCGATGATCGACCTGGACCGCCGGTGCGTCGTAGCCGCTGACCTCCTGGAGCCAGCGGTTCCATGCGGCGTCGTCGCTGATGCGGTATTCGAACCCGAGCTCGTCGGCTTCACGTCGGGAGCCGTCGGGGCTGGGCACCCATCGCAGCAGCGACATGCTGATCTGGGAACCGAATCCGGCCCCGAGTCGCAGCGCGTAGGTGACCGGGTAGGCGCCACCCTTCGACAGGTTCAGGTTGCCGAGATCGGGGTCGACCTCCTTCACATTGGCGATGGGCGGCACGATTCCCGTCTCCAGCGCCTTGACGGCCATCACATCCTCGATGCCCACGCCCATGGCATGACCGGTGAACCCCTTCGTGTTGGCCACGACGATGGCGTCGGCGCTCGGACCGAAGACGTGACGGAGGGCATCCACCTCGGCCTGTGCGCTCCCACCCCGTGCGGGTGTGTAGGTCTCGTGTGACACGAAGACCGTTGCGGGCGCCATCTCGTGGCGATCGACGCCCCATCGCTGCTCGGCCCGCTTCACGAGATCTTCCATCACGTGACGGATGTGATCGACGTCGAGCCTGCTGCCGTGGAACGCGCTGTTCGCCGTCGCGGTGCTCAGCACCTCGCAGATGGGGCGGACTCCCCGCTCACGGGCGGCGTCGGCGCTCTCGACCACCAGGGCCGCAGCGCCCATGCCGAGAATCATGCCGTGACGGCGGCGATCGAATGGCAGCGCCGCCTCTTCCACGACCTCGTCGGTCGCGGCCGCGCCGGTCGACAAGAAGCCGGCACCCATCCACTCCATGAGCGTGTCGCTGGTGACATCGTCGCCGGCGATGACGATGACGCGCCGGCAGCGGCCGATACGGATCCAGTCCTCGGCGACGGCCAGGGCCTGGGTGGTGCTGGCGCAGGCCGAGTTGAGCTGCGTGTTGGGCCCACGGGCGCCTATGTGTTCGGCGAACTGAGAGTGGCCCATCGACAACGTCTTGAACAAGAACCGCCGATCGAACTCGTACGCGTTGTGCTCGATGACAGCACGCAGCTCGTGGATCATGTGATCGAGCTCGGCAACCGTGGCGTTGTCATCGGCCATCCGCGACCGCAGGTGTTCGAGGGCCTCGAGCTGCTCGTGACGCCCTCGGTCCTCTTCGTATCTGGCCACTTCGTCGACGAGACGATCGACGCCCGGAAAGGCGGACGCGAAGATCACCCCGGTGTCATCATGCACCGTCGGCGGCAGGCTCCAGCGTTCGGGCAGTTTGCTGCCCGTGCTCGTGGTCTTGTACTGCATGGCCATCGGGATTCCGGCGTCACGCATCGCATCGATGCCGGCACCGATTGCCAGCTCTGTGGCTGCGTCGAGCGCGAGCTGCCTCTCCTCTGGGATCGCGAACTGATCGACCAGGTCGAGGCGGCCCTTCCGCCCGGCCAGCTTGATCACGTCGTGAGGTGAGCCGATCTCCTCGAAGCTTCCGCCCCCTGCCTCGCTCTTCACCAGTCGGGTGATGTGCTTGTCGACGATCGCTTCGCGCAGTGCAGCAGGGATCACGTCGATGAACGACTCGCCGTCGAGCAGGCGGCCGACGTTGGCGTCGTCGAACACCTCCTCGGTGCCCGGCAGCCCCAGCGCAGCACCGGTGATGACGACCGGCTCATGGGTTGCCCCTGGTGCGCCGACCGGTGTCGGCTGATCGCGGTTGTAGATCTGGTAGCCGCGATCGAGGAAGTCGGCAAACAGCTCGCCGAGCTCCTGGATCCGGTCGCCACGGCGAGGAGCAGACGGCACCGCGCCAACGTTCGGCGGCGCGCTCGCTGCGGAGACCGGCCTGACTGCTGGACCGTTGGAGTCGGTCGACTCTGCGCACGTGCCGATACCGAGCCCGGCTGCGTAGAGCCCACACAGAGCCTGGTTGAACGACACCAGATCACCACCCTTCGGATGGTTGGTGAAGAGCGTGACCACCTCGGGGTCGTCACCGAGGACATCTTCGACGAAACCGTGCAACGCCCGCTTGGGACCGACCTCCACGAACACGCGCGCACCAGCGTCGTAGAGCGTGCGGAGCCCTTTGATGAACTGGACGGGCGAGGAGACCTGCCGGCCGAGAATGTCGATCATGTCGGGCACCACGGCTGGACCCATCGGGTAGAACTCGCCATCGACGTTGGCCACGATCGGGATGTGAGGCGGTTCGAGGTCGAGGCGATCGAGCACGAGCTTGAGTGGTTCCGCCGCCGCGGCCACGATCGAAGTGTGAAAGGCGTGACTCACCGGCAGGATCACGGCCTGATGGCCGGCGCTCGTCAGCGCGGTGACCGCAGCTCGGACTGCACCAGTGGCACCACCGATGACGGCCTGTTTCGCGCTGTTGATGTTGGCGACGACGACGTGACCGTCGATGGCGGCGACGGTCGCCTCGATCTCGTCGAGCGGCGCGAATACCGCAGCCATGAGGCCGTTGTCCTCCAGCGATACGTTGACCATCTCGCGGCCCCGTGCGCTCACCGCTTCCAGTGCAGCGGCGAAGGTCAAGGAGCCCGCAGCAACAAGAGCGCCGTACTCTCCGAGGGAGTGGCCCATGACCATGTCTGGTTGGATCCCGTAGGCCTCGAGCAGGGCAGTGAGGGCGCGGTCGACGGTCAAGACCGCGGGCTGGGTTATCTCGGTCTGGCGTAGCTGCTCCTCGGCATCGGCGACCGCGTCGACGTCGTCGGCATCGACGTAGATCACGTCGCTGAGCGGCTTGCCGATCATCGACTGCATGGCTTCGTCCGCCTCGGCACAGACCTCGGCCACGAGCGGTTCCACGGCGCGAAGCTCCGCCAACATGTTGACGTACTGGGACCCCTGTCCCGTGTAGAGGAACGCGACCTGATGGGCGGGACCGCGCCCCAAGAAGATGCCCTGGTTCCTCAGCAGCCGCCACGCCGCGGGGTTGTCGCCCTCGAACGCGGCACATGCCTTCTCGACCCGAGCAGCCAGCTCGTCGGCATCGCCGAAGTCGATGGCCACCCGCACCTCGGCCTGAAGATCGCTCTCGGCCGGCGGCATCGGCTCGAGTACCCGCCCCGCCGCCAGCTCTGACTGGATCCGCCGCAGGC
>JAOTZB010000384.1 GCA_029861625.1 Acidimicrobiia bacterium | reverse complement strand
GCACCTCATCAGCCGGCTCGTCGCGTTCTTCGCCACCGGCGACTCGATCGTCGCCAACAACCTGGTGCTCAACCTCTACAAGCACGTCAACGCCCCCGAAGCCCGCATGTACCTCTCACGTCAGCTGTACGAAGAGGCGCTGCACGTGCAGTTCTACCTGACGCTGCTCGACAACTACATCCCCGACCTCGCCGAGCGCGAAGCGGCCTTCGACGCCATCGAGACCATCCCCTCGATCCGCCAGAAGGGCGAGTTCTGCTTCAAGTGGATGAATTCGGTCGAACAGCTCGACTCGCTCGAGACCAAAGAGGACCGTCGAGCCTTCCTCCTCAACCTCATCTGCTTCGCCACCTGCGTCGAGGGACTGTTCTTCTTCGCGGCTTTCGCCTACGTGTACTTCCTGCGCAGCAAGGGCCTGCTGAACGGTCTGGCCGCCGGCACCAACTGGGTGTTCCGTGACGAGAGCGGCCACATGAACTTCGCGCTCGAGGTCGTCGACACCGTCCGGGCCGAGGAGCCCGACCTGTTCGACGCCGAGCTCGAAGCGGCCATCGCCGAGATGATCAGCGAGGCCATCGAGTGCGAAGCCCAGTTCGCCGCCGATGTGCTGGGCGAGGGCGTGCAGGGCATGAGCCTGGCCGACACCCGCACGTACCTCGAGTTCGTCGCCGATCAGCGCCTCGCCCAGCTCGGCCTGCCCAAGCAGTACGGCGCGAAGAACCCGTTCGCCTTCATGGAGCTCCAGGACGTGCAGGAGCTCACGAACTTCTTCGAACGAACGGTGTCGGCCTACCAGGTCGGCGTCGATGGCGACGTTGCGTTCGACGAGGACTTCTAGCCCGCACTCCCCACCCAAGATCCCACCTCCCCAACACTCCCGGTCGATGCCCGGTGCTCCGGCACCGGGCATCGACTGTTCCCGGGAAGGGAAGGGGCCGGGTTGTTACGAGCTCTGCTGGATGAGCTTCGGGAGGATCACCAGCTCGATCTCGCCGTCGAGCACACCCTCGAGGTAGTCGGCGAAGTGCTCCTGGTGAAACGCCATCATCGAGACGAGCTCGATCAACATCTCCGAGGAGATCACATCGCCGGCGTCGGCGGCGAGCATGTACCGGTAGAAGAGCTCGTTGCCTCGCACGCCGAAGTGCCCGAGTGCCATCGCGCCGTTGACGATCGCGATGGCGTGGCCGAGGTCGCCCATCTTGTCGCTCGTGACCTCGAACGGGATGGGCACGTAGAACTGGATGAACTGTGTCGCAGTGAAGTCGGCCTCGTCGAAGGGCATGATGCTGATGCTCATCGCCCGCTGCCGCTGTTCGTCGTCCTCGCCCAGCGCGACCAGCAGTGATGCGATGGGGAGCTCGTCGCTGGGATGCAACAGCTCGGTGGTGAAGTCCTCGGCCTGCATGGCCGCGTCCATCAGTGCGAGCTCGGCCAGGTGCTGGGCGTGTACCGCGTCGGACAGATCCATCGTTCTCCTCGATTGACTCGCTCGATGGCCCGGTGGGCTACTCGCGCTTCTTCATGGCCTTGATCATGTCCATGCGCATGTTGCTCGGGTTCTCCTTCAGCGAGTCCATGCGGCGCAGTGAGAGACCCATGGCGTTGATGTACGCCTTGACGGCGTCGGCCGCCGTGTCCTTCGGTTCACCGTCGGGCAGCTTGGCCGTGTTCATGATCATCTTGAAGATCTTGTCGACCATCGTGTTGTACTGGATCAACTTCTTGGTCGTCGACTTGTCGGCGTTGAACATGGAGAACCCACCGGCGTCCTGGCCGGCGTCGCGTCGAGCGTCGGCCTTGTCGCGGCCCCACTGCTTGAAACGTCGGAACAGCGACGCGCCGACATCGACGGCCATGGCGCCGGCCTTGATGCCGATGCCGACCGGCGCCGAGGCCCCACCGAGGGTCGCGATGTCGCCGGCGATCTTGGCCATGGCCACGCCGATCTTGAGCGTGGCCCGGTTGGCACGCTTCGAGGAGATGTACTGCAGCCCCTTGGCCAGCAGGTATTCCTCGTACTGGGCGTACTTCGCCTCGTCTTCGTCGGAGATCGTCTGGCCGGCCTCGCGAGCCCGGTCGATGTTCTCCATGAAGGTCTTGGCGTCGGTCTTCAGGGTCTTGCCCTTGCTGCCGCCGAGGTCCTCCTTGATCGAACGCTTGCGCTGCTGCATGTCGTGACGGCGCACGAGAGCGGTGACGAGATCGACGGCCCGAATGATGATGTCGACACCGGCGAGCGCGATACCGAAGCCGGGGACGGCGCTGACCAGCGGCGCTCCCGCACCACCACCCCAGAGATCCATGAAGGACTTCGCAGCCGAGACACCGCTCTTCGCGGCGCTCAGGCTGTCCGAGATGATGTTCATCGTCGCCTTGAAGCGCTCTTGATCCGACATCTTGGCGGCGTCGTTGGCGAGGTCGACGATGCCCTTGATGACGAAGAACGTGTCCTTGATGCCGGAGAAGACATCGGCGAATCCGGCGATGCCCTGGGCGGCCGCCGTTGCGCCGTCGCCGCCTCCGCTCTTGTCGATGATCCCGGAGACACCCTTGGCTCCGGCACCGGCCGAGCTGATGCCCTCGAGCACCGCGCCGGCCTTGTCGGAGGTGCTCGCCTCGGGATCGCGGAACGCGATGATCGCCGAGGCGATGCCGGTGATCATCGACAGGGTGTCGCTGACACCGGCCGCGACGCCGACCCCGGACTCCATGCTCGATGAGACGCTGCCGCCGTTCGCCTTGAAGGCGTCCTGGGCATCGTTGATATCGGGGACGATGCCGGCGGCGTCGCCGATGGCGTCGGCGACGCCGCCGGCCTTCTCGGCACCGGTCTCGCTGTCGGGGGTCGCCGTGTCGCCGCTGATCGAGAGCGCGCTGAGCCGGACGAAGCGGTCGCCCTTCACCTTGCGACCGCCCGTCTCGCGGACTCTTGCGAACGTCTCGCCGCTGGCCTTGCCGATCTTCTGGGTCACATTGCTGAAGTTGACGTCGTCGCCTGCCTTCACCTTGCGAGCGGACGCACCTGCCGGTGAGTCGTCGACCAGCGTGTCGTCGTTGCTGTCGACCTTGTACATCGTCAGCTCGGTGAGCGCCGACCCGATCCTTCTCTGCACCATCGGCGTCATCCGACGCACCGTCGAGGCCGCCGACTGCGAACGCTGCGCCGTGGCGCTGCTCTGTGCCGCGGCGCTGCTCTGTGCCGTGGCGCTGCTCTGTGCCGCGGCGCTGCTCTGTGCCGCGGCGCTGCTCTGTGCCGCGGCGCCTTGCTGAATCGTGTGGGTCAGCTCGTGGGCGAGGAGCGACTGGCCCGCCGGGCTGTTCGTGTCGGGCATGCCGTC
>JAOTZB010000383.1 GCA_029861625.1 Acidimicrobiia bacterium | reverse complement strand
CGAGAACGACACATCACGGTTCATCGTCACATGGTCGATGGCCCCCGTCGTCGCTCGCATCCCGTGTTTGATCCGAGCCCCCTCGAAGGCAGGACCGGCCGGTGCCGAGCAGGCCACCAACCGACCGGCGGAGCCGAGCACGACCTCGCCGTTCGTTCCGACGTCCACCGCCATCTGAATCTCGTCGGAGTCGGCCATGCCGCTGGCCAGCATCAGGCCTACCGTGTCGCTCCCGACGAAGCCGGCGATGTTGGGCAGCACGTACACGGGGGTGTCCGGTTCGAGGTCGAGGGCGAGCTCGGCGGCGGTGACGGTCACGGCGTCGCGGGTCACCGGCGCGAAGGGCGACAATCCCAGGTAGGTCGAGTCGAGCTGCAACAAGAAGTGATGCATGGCCATGTTGCCGACGACCGTCACGTCCGTGACGGCTGAGCGGGCCAGGTTCGAGAGCGACAGCACCTCGCCGACGACATCATTGAGCTGAGCGATGATCAGATCGTGCAGGCGCTTCAGGCCGACCGGGTCGAACTGGGCCTTGCTGAGCCGGCCGATGACGTCGTCGCCGTAGATCGCCTGGGTGTTGAGATCGGACGCGACTGCGAGTTCGGTGCCGGTATCGAGATCGACGAGATAGGCAACGACGCTCGTGGAGCCGATGTCGATGGCGATGCCACAGCTCGGCAGGGTCGTGTCTCCCAGCTCGATCCGCGTTACTCGCCGACGCCCGACCACCGTCAGGGTCATACCGCCATGGTTTCGGATGGCGGCCGGCAGCTGCCGAAGCCAGGGCAAGGGAACCTCGACTCGACGGAAGAAGCCGGGAAGGGTGTCCTTCACCGCGTCCCAGTCGGCCACGCCGTCACGCTGGCGGGGAGGAAGGTACGGCAGGTGGATCTTCAAGGCATTCGGACGCAGGGGCACGTCACGCTGCAAACCGTGGTGGAGGATTTTGATGCTGCGTCGCCCTCCGGCCGGTACGTCCACCACGAGGTCGTCCGCGGCCTTGATCTGGCACGACAAGCGGTACCCGCGAGCGACCTCGACCGCCGCCAGGTGCACGTGGTCGATCGGCTTGGCGGGTACGAGATGCGGTTCTCCCACCCGCACCTTGCACTTGCCGCACACGCCGTTGCCTCCACAGATCGTGTCGACGTCGACACCCACGTCGGCAGCCGCTTCGAAGAGCGTCTCGCCGCGGCGAACGTCGACCGTGACGCCCATCGGCTGGAACGTGATCGAGACCTGGTCGGAGGAAGCCGGGGTTTCAACCGCCATGGCAGCCGCTCAGGACAACGACGGGTCGGGTGAGTAGGCGTCGTACGTGAGGCTGGTCGTCGGCTGCGGGGTGCCGTTCATGATCGCGACCAGGCGACGCTCGAGATCGCCGTAGCCCGTGTTGTGGATCTCGAGGGGCAGCCCCACCCAGTCGGCGATGCGCTGCGCTTCGGCCACGAGGGCCTCGTCCGGCTCCTGGACGAAGTACATGATGCGCGTGTAGTTGGCGAAGAACACGTCCTTGAGCTCGGGGTGCTTGTCCATCTTCAGCCCCTTGACCGCCAACGTCGTCCATACCTTGACCAGGAAGTCGGTCAGGATGAACGTTCCCGGCTGGTCCTCGAGGGCGTCGACGAGAGTCTCGCCGCCGAACATCTCGTAGCAGTGGGGACCCAGCGTGCGCACCGCCCGGTGCTTGGCGATGACGTCGTCGAGATCCGCGGCCCCGCAGTGGCCGTAGATCACCACCTGTCGGTCGTACCGTCCGGCGGTCTCGGTGAGCTTCTCGTCCACCGCTGTGCCGATCTTGCGCGGGGTCATGTGGAGCTTGGCGTCGATGACGCGGAGATCGACGTTCCAGTCGTGCTTGCGGATCAGCTCCCGGACCTCTTTTCCCAACGCCGCGCACGCCACGAACACCGTGTCGGCCTCGCTCTGGGGCGGGAGCGGTGCCGGCATCTCGTTGGCGATCCCGCGGCGGCGGTCAGCTGCGCCCGACATCAGCCCAGATGCCGGGCTACGGCAGCGATGAACTCCGGGGTCGTACCGCAGCATCCGCCGACGAAGTCGGCGCCGGCCGCGAGGAGATCGTCGACGTGACCTGCGAACTCCTCCGGTGTCGTCCGGTAGACGACCTCGTCCGCGACCAGCTCGGGCATGCCGGCGTTGGCCTTCATCCACACCGGGAGATCCGTTGCGCCCGCGAGCGCCGCGCAGATCGGAGCGGCGGCGTCGATACCGGCTCCACAGTTCGCGCCGATCACATCGGCACCGGCCGCGGCCAGGGCCTGGGCCGCCTGACTCGGTGTCACGCCCGTCATGGTCCGATCCTTCTTCTTGCCCGTGTCGAAGGTCATGCAGGCGACGACGGGCAGGCCGACGGTTCGTACGGCCTCGACCGCGATCTCGGCCTCGGCGATATCCGACATCGTCTCGATGACGATGCCGTCGGCGCCCCCCTCGGCCAGGGCGGCGGCCTGCTCGCTGAAAGCGTCTCGCACCTCGTCCTCGTGGACATCACCGATGATCAGCAGCTTGTTGGTCGGCCCGATGGTGGCGAACACCAGAACCCGATCTCCTGCGGCACGCCGCGAGATCTCAGCCCCGGCCCGGTTGATGGCCACCACATCGTCCACGGGGTCGCGTAGAGCGAAGCGGTTGGCCTGGAAGGTGTTGGTGAGGATGATCTGGCTCCCGGCCGCGACGTAGCTCCTCGCCACCGCTTCGACGCGATCGGGATGGCTGAGATTCCATCGGTCGGGCAGCTGGCCAGGCGACAGCCCGTGGGCGTGCAGTTGCGTCCCCCAGGCGCCGTCGGTCAGCACGGCACCTCGGGCAACCAGGTCCTCGATGAGCGGGGTCGTCATGGTGTGCGTCGCCCTCAGTCCACGCCGACCAGCTCCAGCGCGGTGCGGACGGCCGCGTTGGCGTTGGCGGCAAAGGCATCGGCGCCGAACTCCTTGGCTCGCTCCTCGCTCAGCGGCGCCCCGCCGACCAGCACGTTGACCGCGTTCCGCAGGCCGGCTGCCTCGATCGCTTCGATCGTCGAGCGCATCGACAGCATCGTGGTCGTGAGCAGCGTCGAGAGCCCGACGAGGTCGGGCCGGTGTTCCTCGATGGCGGCGACGACCTCGTCCGGGGCAACGTCGGTGCCGAGGTCGACCACCTCGAATCCGGCTCCCTCGAGCATGACCGCGACGAGGTTCTTGCCGATGTCGTGGAGATCACCCTGCACGGTTCCGATCACCACCCGGCCGACTCGTTGTGAGCTACCGGCAACGAGCAGGGGACTGAGCAGCTCGAGTCCCGCCTTCATCGCCCGCCCCGCCGTCAGCAGCTCGGGAACGAAGTACTCTTCG
>JAOTZB010000083.1 GCA_029861625.1 Acidimicrobiia bacterium | reverse complement strand
GCGACGGCCAAGAAGGCCCCGGCCAAGAAGAAGGCGACGGCCAAGAAGGCCCCGGCCAAGAAGAAGGCGACGGCCAAGAAGGCCCCGGCCAAGAAGAAGGCGACGGCCAAGAAGGCTCCGGCCAAGAAGAGCGCGGCGAAGAAGGCGACGGCCAAGAAGCAGGCGTAACCGGTCATCGCGGCCCGACGGCGTCTCGATCTCGAATTGGTCCGGCGGGGGCTGAGCGACAGCCGCGAGTCGGCTCGTCGTGCGATCGAGGAGCACCGCGTGACCGTCAACGGGGCCATCGGCGACAAACCGGCGCGCCAGGTCCTTCCCGGTGACGCGCTCGAGATCGCGGGGCCACCGTCCCGCTACGTCGGGCGGGGCGCCCACAAGCTCGTGCGGGCGCTCGACGCGTTCGACATCGATCCGGCGGGCCGTCGCTGCCTGGACGTCGGGGCGTCCACCGGTGGATTCACCGATGCCTTGTTGCAGCGCGGGGCCGTGACGGTCGTGGCGCTCGACGTCGGCCACGGACAGCTCCATGAGCGACTGCGGGCCGATTCTCGCGTGCACTCGATGGAGCGGACGAACATCCGACATGTCGGACCCGACGACATCGGCGGACCGTTCGATCTCGTCGCCGTCGATGTCAGCTTCATCTCCCTCCAGGCGGTCATCGACTCGCTGGCCGCCGAGACCGCGGAGAGCGGTGTCCTGATCGCACTCGTGAAACCTCAGTTCGAGGCCGGACGAGTCGAGGCATCCCGCGCTCGAGGGGTGATCACCGATCCGGCAGTGTGGTCACGGACACTCGACGAGGTGACCGAACGTGCGTCGCGACATGGGCTCGGGCTGCGAGCACTGACCCCGTCGCCGATCCGGGGCGCCGATGGCAACGTCGAGTTCCTGGCCCGGTTCGACCGCTTCGGGCCGACGGCCGATCCCCGCGTTCTGATCGCTGCCGCCATCGCGATGGTCGCTGACCAACCGCCTGGTGTCACACCTCCCGATCTAGCCTGAACACCGTGGCTCTCTTCGCGCTCCTGGTCCATCACGATCGCCCCGAGGCGATCACTGAAGCGCGCGACCTCGCCGAGTGGCTGGGCGGTGAGGGCCACCAGGTGGTGCTGCCGACGGCCGACGCACAGCTCTGCGGTCTCGACGAGTTGGCTCAGCCGCTCGAGACCATTGCCGGGCGAGCCGATCTGGCGGTCAGCCTCGGTGGCGATGGCAGCATTCTGCGTGCGGTCGCCGCGGTTGCCAACGCCGGCGTGCCTGTGCTCGGCATCAACTTCGGCCATCTCGGGTACCTCACCCAGGTCGAGCCGGCCGGTGTTCGTCACGCCGTCACGCGGTGGCTCGAGCACGACTTCTCGATCGAGGAGCGAATGCGAGTGAGCATCACGACACCCGACGGTACGTGCCATCAGGCGCTCAACGAGATCGTCGTCGAGAAGCTCGACGGTCGTACCATCGAGGTCGCGGTGAGCATCGGGCACGAGCACTTCCACACCTACGAGACCGACGGTGTCATCGTGGCCACTCCCACGGGATCCACTGCCTACTCGCTGTCGGCTCGCGGTCCCATCGTCGACCCAACCCACGAGGCCCTCGTGCTCACGCCGGTCGCGCCGCACACACTCTTCGATCGCAGTCTCGTGCTCGCGCCCGACGTGGTGGTCGGGCTGGCGGTCGAGGGCCAACGTCCGGCCGGAATCTCGATCGACGGCGTCCTCGGTGCCCATCTCGAACCCGGCCAGTCGGTGCAATGCATCGCGGCGGCCGAGCCCGCCCGTCTCGTCACGTTCGGCACCCGCAACTTCCATCGCATCATCAAGTCGAAGTTCGACCTCAACCAACGCTGATGCTCGTCGAGATCGCCGTCCGTGACCTTGGCCCGGTAGCCGACCTGTCGGTCGTGTTCGGGCCGGGGATGACCGCGCTCACCGGCGAGACGGGGGCGGGCAAGACTCTGCTCACCGAGGCCATCAAGCTCCTGTGCGGGTCGCGAGCCGATCACGCGATGGTCCGGTCGGGCGCCGACGAGGCTGTCGTCGAGGGTCGTTTCGTCGCCGGCGACACCGAGGTCGTCGCGCGCCGGGTCGTTCCAGCCGACGGTCGCTCGCGTGCGTATCTCGACGGCAACCTCGCAACGGCGGCCGAGCTGGCCGCCACCATCGGCTCGATAGTCGACATCCACGGCCAGCACGGGCACCAGTCGCTCGTCAGGGCGGCGTCCCAGCGAGCGGCGCTCGATGCGTTCGGTCGGGTCGACACGTCCACACTCCATGCGCTGCGAGTCGAACGACGCGAGGTCGAAGCGCTGCTCGCCGATCTCGGTGGCGATCCACGGGCCAGGGCCCGCGAGAGCGAGCTCTACCGGTATCAGCTCGACGAGCTCGAGTCGGCGCAGATCGACGGGCCCGATGAGGACGACCGGTTGCAGGCACGCGAAGCGTTGCTGGCCGACGCCGGCGCCCATCGCCAGGCTGCCCTCGAGGCGGGCGCCCTCATCGGCTCCGACGGCGCGGTCGATGCACTGGCTCGGGCCGCCTCGCTGCTCGACGGACGGCTGCCGTTCAGCGCGCACCTCGAGCGGCTCCGCGACCTCGAGGCCGAGCTCGTCGACGTCGCCCAGGACCTGTCCCGACTCGGCGATCAGATCGAGGACGATCCCGAACAGCTCGCACTGGTGCAGACACGGCGTGAGCGCCTCACCGACCTCCGACGCAAGTACGGGGCCACGTTGGCCGACGTGCTCGCATACCGCGACGAGGTCGGGGTTCGACTCGGTGAGCTCGAGCGCCATGACGAACATGCTGCCGCGCTCGATGGCAGGCTCGCCGACCTCATCGTGGAGATCGAAGCCGAGAGTGCAGTCGTCGGCGCGGCCCGCCGAGCGGCCGCGCCGGGCCTTGCCGCCGCCGTCGCGCCGCGTCTCCCCGAGCTCGCCCTGCCGAATACGACCATCGAGGTCACCGTCGGCGACGCCGATCCCGGCGACGATGTCGAGCTGCGGGTGGCGATGAACTCGGGTGCGAGCATGCAGCCGTTGGCGAAGGTCGCGTCGGGTGGCGAGCTGGCCCGCATGATGCTCGCGCTCCAGCTCGTGTTGTCGGAGGGCGCGCCGGTCATGGTGTTCGACGAGGTCGATGCCGGCGTCGGCGGCGAGGCCGCGGCCGCGGTGGGCGAGGCCTTGGCGGCGCTGGCGGCGCGGCACCAGGTCTTCGTGGTCACCCACTTGCCCCAGGTGGCCGCGCACGCCGAACAACATGTCCAGATCCTGAAGCACGACGACGGCGAGTCGGTCGAGGTCACGGCCACGAGCCTCGACGACGAGGAGAGGATCGGCGAGCTCGCACGCATGCTCTCGGGCGCCGCCGACAGCGAGACCGGCCAGGTGCACGCCAGCGAGATCCTCGAACGGGCCACCACGGGTCGAGTGGACCACCGATGACCATCTGCGAATACCCGAGGCACACCCGTGGGTCCGCCGCGTCGATCGCTCGCGCCGTCCCGTCGGCGCGGTACGGTGCAATCCCGTGACCAAACACATCTTCGTCACCGGCGGCGTGGTCAGCTCGCTCGGCAAGGGGCTCACTGCTTCCTCGCTCGGCCGGCTCCTCAAGCTCCGCGGCCTGCGGGTCACGATGCAGAAGCTCGATCCCTATATCAACGTCGACCCGGGCACGATGAACCCGTTCGAGCACGGCGAGGTCTTCGTCACCGACGACGGAGGCGAGACAGACCTTGATCTCGGCCACTACGAGCGCTTCATCGACGAGAACCTGTCGCGAGGTTCGAACGCGACCACCGGCTCCATCTACTCGGCGGTGCTCGCCGCCGAGCGGCGTGGCGACTACCTCGGGAAGACCGTGCAGGTCATTCCGCACGTCACCAACGAGATCAAGAACCGAATCCTGCGCCTTGCGACCGATGACGTCGACGTGGTCATCACCGAGGTCGGCGGCACCGTCGGCGACATCGAGATCCTCCCGTTCCTCGAGGCGATTCGCCAGATCCGTCTCGATGTCGGCCGGACCAACGTGTCCTATGTCCACGTCACGCTGGTCCCCTTCATCGGACCGGCCGGCGAGCAGAAGACCAAGCCGACCCAGCACTCGGTCACCGAGCTGCGCAGTCGCGGCATCCAGCCCGACGCGATCGTCTGCCGCAGCGAGAACCCGCTGCCTGCGTCGCTCAAGCGGAAGATCTCGTCACTGTGCGACGTCCCCGTCGAGGCCGTGGTCAATGCCGCCGACGCCGAGAGTCTCTACGACATCCCGCTCGTGTTGCACGAGGAGGGGCTCGACGCCGTCGTATGTCGTCAGCTCGGGTTCGACGAAGCGGTCGATCTCAGCTCCTGGCGGGCGCTGGCCGAGAAGGTCGAACGCGCCACTCGACCGGTGCGTATCGGGCTGATCGGCAAGTACGTGAGCCTGCCCGACGCGTACCTGTCGGTGGTCGAGTCGCTCAACCATGCCGGCTTCCACCACGGCGCCAAGATCGACATCGACTGGATCCAGGCCGAAGACGTGCAGGGGCTGTTGGTCGAGGATCGGCTCAAGGACCTCGACGGCATCGTCATACCGGGTGGATTCGGCGAGCGTGGTATCGAGGGCAAGGTCGCGGCGGCCGGCTACGCACGCGAGCACGACATCCCTTGCCTCGGCCTGTGCCTCGGTATGCAGGTCATGACCATCGACTACGCCCGGAACGCGCTCGGCCTCGAAGGTGCGAACTCCAGCGAGTTCGATCCCCAGACCCCCCATCCGGTCATCGACTTGATGGAGTCCCAACGCGAGGTCACCGACAAAGGCGGCACGATGCGGCTGGGTGCATACGTCGCCGAGCTGGTTCCCGGTTCCCAGGTCGCCGATGCATACGGGCATGCAGTCGTCTCGGAACGCCATCGTCACCGATACGAGTTCAATCCCCGGTACCGGTCCCGTTTCGAGGCGTCCGACTTCGTGTGTTCGGGCTCGTCGCCCGATGGGCGCCTGGTCGAGTTCATCGAGCTGTCGACCCATCCGTTCTGGGTCGGCACCCAGGCCCATCCCGAGTTCAAGAGCCGCCCCGACCGACCGGCGCCACTGTTCAGGGCGTTTCTCGGGGCGGCGCTGAGTCGAGCCGAGGGCCGAAACCCGCACCTCATCGACCTCGACTCGGAGCCCGCGGCCAAGTCCTGAGGCCCGGACGATCTCCCGTGCGGCTCACGACTCCTGGGCGAGGTCCGATCATGGGAGGGACCGCCCGTGGGTAGCGGCTTCACCGCCGGACCCGAGCGCACGCTCCTGGAGCGCAGCTTCCTTCGGTATGTGGTCGGACAGTTCACCGCCCCCGACGGCGAAATCATCGAACGCGACATCGTGCGACATGCCGGGGCGGTGGTCGTCGTTCCCCTCGACGGCGACGATGTCGTCCTGGTCAGGCAATATCGGGCTGCGCTCGACGCGGAGCTGCTCGAGGTGCCGGCGGGCAAACGCGACGTACCCGGCGAGCCATCCATCGAGACGGCCGCTCGGGAGCTGGCCGAGGAGGTCGGCTTGGCGGCAGGGGTCATCGAACCGCTGGTCACCATCGCGACGTCACCGGGATTCTCCGACGAGACCGCCGAACTGTTCCTCGCGACCGAGCTCAGCGAGGTGCCGCGGGCGACCGAAGGAGTCGAGGAGGCGCACATGGAGATCGTGCGGATGCCGCTCGACGACGCCGTGGAGGCGATCGTTCGGGGTGAGATCGTGAACGCAGCAACGATCGTCGGACTGTTGCTCACTGCCGGTGCAGTCCGACGTCGGTCTGCCAGTGGCTGCTGAGCCGCGTCCGGCCAATCCGCTCGTCGAGCACTTCCTGACGCATCTCCTCGTCGAGAAGGGTCGTTCGACGAACACGCTGGCGGCCTACCGGCGCGACATCGGCTCGTGGCGGGACACGCTGGAGAAGCGGCGGACGACGCTGCTCGAGGCCGACGAGGACGACGTGTTGGCGCACCTGCGGTCTCTGCAGGCGAGTGGGAAGGCGCCGGCATCGGTCGCCAGGGCGATGGTGGCCGTGCGGTCGCTCCACGGATTCCTGGTCATCGAGGGGGAGCGGGCCGATGATCCGTCGGCCCATGTCGAGATGCCACGGGTGCCGAGGGGGCTGCCGAAGGCGTTGTCCGTCGACGATGTCGCCCGACTGATCCAGTCGGTCGAAGGCGACGACGCCCTGGCCCGACGCGATCGCGCCATGCTCGAGCTGTTGTACGGCACCGGTGTGCGCATCTCCGAGCTCGTGGGGGTCTCGTTGGGCGACGTCGACCTGGAGGACGCCCTCTTGCGGGTGTTCGGGAAAGGGGCGAAGGAGCGGGTGGTGCCGATCGGCCGGTATGCCATGCATGCCCTGGGCGCGTGGCTGGGTGCCGAGGGCCGGGGATCGCTCGAACCGAAGCGCTGGGCGAGTCGCGACGATGCCGAGGCGCTCTTCCTCAACCGGCGAGGGGGTCGGCTGAGCCGTCAAGGGGCATGGGGTGCAGTGAAGAAGCACGGGGCCGCAGTGGGGTTGGCCGCGAAGCTGTCTCCGCACGTGCTGCGGCACTCGTGTGCGACGCACATGCTCGACCACGGCGCCGACATCCGGACGGTGCAGGAGCTCTTGGGCCATGCGTCGGTCACGACCACGCAGGTGTACACGAAGGTCTCCCAGGAGCGGCTCTGGCAGGTCTACAACGAGGCACATCCGAGGGCGAGCCGTGGGTGAACGGCGCTCGGTCACCGGTCTCCGCCAGGTCGGCCATCTCGTGACCCGGTTCTTCACGTCGCTTGCCACCAGTGGACCTGATCCCGACCACGAACGGTGGTTCGTCGGACTCCTCGAATCGGGGGAGCGCGAGCTCTACGAGTCGATGACCGCAGCCGACCGTGGCCACGCAGTCATCGGTGCTCGTTTCGTGGCCGATCACGCTGACGACGACGGCATCGGTGATCGCGACCTGACCACCGTGGCCGTGGCCGCAGGGCTGCACGACGTCGGAAAGACCGTGGCCGCACTGGGGACGTTCGGTCGTGTCGCGGCAACACTGGCGACCGCGATCGCCGGACGCCGGCGAGTGTCGTCCTGGGCCACGGATCACGATGCGCGGGCCCCGTCGGGCCGGATCGGCAGGATGGGCCGGATGAGCTGGGGAGACCGGATCGGCCGGTATGCCGATCACAGCGATCTGGGCGCCACCATGTTGCGGTCGGCCGGCTCCGAAGACCTGGTCGTTGCCTGGGCCGCCGAGCATCACCTCGACCGGTCCGACTGGACGATCGATCCGGACCTCGGCTCGCTGCTCTGGCGGGCCGATCGCGCCCACCGCGCCCATCGCGCCAGTCCTGCTCACGGAGAGGGACCCAGGCTATGAGCGGGGCGAGGATGAGCGGGGGAGCAGCCCGACTGCCGCGCGGGCCCGATCATTGGTGGCCGACGCGATCTCGCGTGCTCGTTCGGCCCCGCGTGCGAGGACCCGTTCGGTCTCGGCCGGGTCGGCGACGAGGTCGGCGAAACGTTTCTGGATCGGCTCGAGCGCGCTGATGACCGCGTCGGCAGCGTCGGACTTCAGGGGGCCGTACTGCTCGTAGTCGGCGGCGACGGCGGCAGGTTCGCGGTCGGTGGCGGCGCCAAGGATCGACAGCAGGTTCGAGACGCCTGGCTTGGCCTCGGGGTCGTAGCGGACCTCGCCGTCGGAGTCGGTGATGGCTCGCCTGAACTTCTTCTCGATCTTCCCGACATCGTCGAGCATCCAGACCGTTCCGGGCGCTTCCCCTTCGGACTTCGACATCTTCGCCGTCGGGTCCTGGAGGTCCATGACCCGTGCACCGGCCGGCGGGATCACGTGTTCGGGAACGACGAATGTGTCGCCGTATCGGTTGTTGAACCGTTCGGCGATGTCGCGGGTGAGCTCGATGTGCTGACGTTGATCGTCGCCCACGGGCACGAGGTCGGTGTCGTACAACAAGATGTCGGCGGCCTGGAGCGCCGGATACGAGAACAGTCCGGCCGAGATGAAGTCGGTCCGCCCCGACTTGTCCTTGAACTGGGTCATTCGGTTGAGCTCACCGAAACTGGCGGTGCACTCCATCAGCCAGCTGAGCTCGGCATGTTCGGGCACGTGGCCCTGTACGAACAGGATCGAGTGCTCCGGGTCGATACCGATCGCGATGAGGGTCTGGGCGAGGCGGAGGGTTGCAGCTCGCAGCTCGGAGGCGTCGGGTCGCAGCGTGAGCGCATGCAGGTCGACGATGCAGTAGACGGCGTCGTGTTCGTCCTGCACGCGCACCCAGTTGCGAACTGCGCCCAAGAAGTTGCCGAGGTGCAGATCGCCCGAGGGCTGGATGCCCGAAAAGACTCGTGCCATGGGCGGCGATGGTAGCCAGAGGGTGCGTCGCGTGGGGCGAAAGGGACTCTAAGCTCCGAGCTTGTGACCTACGAGGTGCAGACCGAGGCGTTCAGCGGGCCATTCGACCTGCTGATGCACCTGATCGTCCGTGACGAGGTCGATCTGTACGAGGTGTCGCTGTCGGCCATCGTCGATGCGTACCTCGGCGAGATGGCGAAGATGCAGGAGGTCGAGCTCGAGCTCGCCACCGAGTTCTTGATGATCGCGGCGACGCTCGTCGAGCTGAAGAGCCGTCGGTTGCTTCCTGACCACGATCGCTTCGACCTCGACGACGAGCTCGCGCTGTGGGAGGAACGCGACCTGCTGCTCGCCCGACTGCTCGAATGCAAGACGTTCAAGGATGCAGCACTCGAGCTCGAGCGTATGGCGATGGTCGCCGGGCGCTCGTTCCCCCGAACTGCCGGGCTCGAGCCGGCGTTCCTAGATCTGGTGCCCGATCCCCTCGAACGGGTCACGCCCGACGACCTCCTCGTGGCCTACCGGCGGGCGACGGCGCCGAGGCCCGTTCCCCGAGTCGACCTCGGCCATGTCACACCCATCCGCCTCACCGTCGCCGAGGTGGTCGAGGAGCTCCTGGCCGACCTGCCCGACCGTGGTCGGCTGACCTTCCGGCAGCTCACCGGGCAGCTCGTCGGGCGCATCGATGTCGTCGTGCACTTCCTGGCAGTGCTCGAACTGTACAAACAGGGCATGATCGAGCTCGGCCAGGAGACACAGTTCGGTGACATCTCGATCGTCTGGACCGGCGGCGCCTACGACGCCGAGGTCGCGCTCGCATCGATCGACACCTACGAGGGCTGAGATGACGACAGCGGACCCTGCCGGCGCACACCGGCGGGCCATCGAGGCAATCCTGATGGTGGCCGACTTCCCGGTCGAGCCCACACTGCTCGCGCAGCTGCTCGAGGTGCCGGTCGCGACCATCGACGAGCTTTGCGCCGGGCTCGGCGAGGAGTACTCCACCGAGGGTCGCGGGTTCATCCTGACGAGGGTGGCGGGCGGGTACCGCTTCCAGAGTCATCCCGACGAAGCCGCGTACGTGGAACGGTTCGTGCTCGAAGGGCAATCGAGCCGCTTGTCGTCGGCTGCGCTGGAGACGCTCTCGATCGTGGCGTACAAGCAGCCGATCTCCCGGGCCCAGGTCGCAGCGATCCGGGGCGTGAACGTCGACGGCGTCATGCGCACGCTCCAGGCCAGGGGCCTGATCGACGAGGTCAGGCGCGATCCCGGCCCCGGCAACGCCGTTCTGTTCGGTACGACCGATCTGTTCCTGGAGCGGCTCGGCCTCGATTCGGTCCGCGACCTGCCGCCCTTGGGAGCGTTCGTCCCGGGTGCCGACGTCTACGAGGCGCTCGAGACCACCTTGCGCATCGATCAGCTCGACGACATCCCGGGCCTGCCGAGCGAGGAGTCGCCGGTGGCGGCCGATCCCGGCGACGGTGACCACCCGCCGGGGTCATGACGTGGACGAGCCCGATCCTCGGGGCGAGCGGATCCAGAAGGTCCTCGCTCGTGCCGGCATCGGGAGCCGGCGGGCCATCGAGGAGCTGATCGAGGCCGATCGCGTCCGGGTGAACGGCGCGCCGGCCCGCCTCGGCCACCGCGTCGACTCCACGCGCGATCGGATCGAGGTCGACGGCGTCACGGTCGCGACGAGGGCCGATCTCGTCTACTTCCTCCTCAACAAGCCGGCCGGTGTGGTCACGACGGCTCACGACCCCGAGGGCCGACCCACCGTCGTCGAGATGGTTCCCGACGATGCCCGCGTCTTTCCGGTGGGGCGGCTCGACTTCGAGACCGAGGGGCTGCTCTTGTTGACGAACGACGGTGATCTGACACACAAGTTGACCCATCCGTCGTTCGGCGTCGACAAGGAGTACCTGGCCGAGGTCGAGGGACGCCCGACCCGTGGGGCGTTGCGCGCGTTGCGCGAGGGCGTCGAGCTCGACGACGGCCGGACCGCGCCGGCCAAGGTCTCCGCGGTCGAGCCGTCGGTGCTGCGAATCGTGATTCACGAGGGCCGGAATCGTCAGGTGCGACGCATGTGTGAGTCTGTCGGGCATCCGGTGCGACGCCTGGTGCGAACCCGCATCGGTCCGTTGGTCGACCGTCGGCTGGCACCGGGCCAATGGCGGGCACTCACCGTCGACGAGGTCCGGACGCTGGAGCGCGCGGCCGCCGATCCCGGCCGAGCCGATGGTCCTCGCCGGTAGCATCCCGCCAATGGGACCAGGTCGAGCCTTCGTCATCGGCACCGGTCTCATCGGCGGATCCGTCGGGCTCTCGTTGCGCAAGCAGGGCTGGGTCGTGCACGGTGTCGATGCGAACGAGTCGGTTGCCGCCAATGCACTCTCCATCGGCGCCCTCGATGCGATCGGGCCGCCCCCCGATGCCGATCTCACCATCGTGGCGACGCCCGCGTCGGTCGTCGCCGACAACGCCATCGAGGCGCTCGCGTCCACATCGGGTCCTGTCACCGATGTCGGCAGCGTCAAGGGCGCATTGACCCGTGCAGTCGACAATCCGCGGTTCGTCGGCGGACACCCGATGGCGGGGTCGGAACAAGAGGGCCTCGTCGGAGCCCGCGACGACCTCTTCGTCGGCGCGACGTGGGTGCTCACGCCCGACGAGCGCACCGATGACGACGCCTTTGCCCTGGTGCGCACGGTCGTCTCGTCCTTCGGTGCCGAGGTCGTGACGCTCGATCCCGATCGCCACGATCATCTCGTGGCCATGGTGTCGCACGTGCCTCATCTCACCGCGGCCACGCTCATGCGCCTTGCCGACGCCCGCTCCGAGGAGCATCGGGCGGTGTTGCGCCTCGCCGCCGGCGGGTTCCGTGACATGACCCGGGTCGCGTCCGGCCATCCGGGTATCTGGCCCGACATCTGCGCCGCCAACGCGCCGGCCATCACCCAGGGACTCGACGAGCTGATCGAGGCGCTGACCGAGATGCGGCAGATCGTTGCCGACAACGACGACGAGCGCCTCCTCGGTGTTCTCACCTCGGCTCGGGCGGCGCGTGTGAATCTTCCGACGACCGCGCCGATCGATGTCGAGCTGTCGATCGTGCGCGTACCGGTGTTCGATCGTCCCGGCGAGCTCGCTCGCATCACTCGCATGGCGACCGACATCGACATCAACATCTACGACCTCGAGATCGCGCACTCGGCCGAGGGTCGCCAGGGTGTCCTCGTGCTCGTGGTGGAGGCCCGATGGTCCGAGCGTCTGATGGGTGCCTTGATGGCCCACGACTACCGGCCGACTGCTCGGGCGCTCGACCGGTGAACGATTCGTTGCCGATCGAGCCGGTGCTCGGTCCGATCGACGCGACGGTCACGGTCCCGGGCTCGAAGAGCATCACGAACCGGGCCCTCGTGGTGGCGGCGCTCGCCAACGGAGAATCGGTTCTCCGGAGGCCGCTCGTCGCCGACGACACCTCGGCGATGCTCGCGTGCATCCGGGCCCTCGGCGCAACGGTCGACACGTCCGATCCGGGTGCGTGGCGGGTGACCGGCACGAATGGCGCAGTGGTCGACGGTCCGGTCGAGCTGTTCACGAACCAGTCGGGGACAACAGCACGTTTCGTCGCCCCGTTGACGGCGCTCGGGAGCGGCGACTACACGATCGACGGCCATCCGCAGATGCAAGCCCGGCCGATGGGTTCGCTCGCGGCGGCACTACGCGGGCTGGGCCTTGCCGTCGACCTAGTCGATGACGACTTCCTTCCGATGCAGGTGCGGGTCGGCGCCACGACGGCGCGTCAGGTGTCGCTGCCGGCCGACGTGTCGAGTCAGTTCGCGTCCGGCTTGTTGCTCGTCGCACCGTGCCTTCCCGACGGGCTCGACATCGAGTTGACCACCGCGGTCGTCTCCCGGCCCTACATCGACCTCACCGTCGAGGTCATGCGGGCATTCGGCGCTTCCGTCGTTCGTGAAGGATCGCGCTATCTCGTTGCATCGGGCGGGTACCGGTCGACGGACTACGGCATCGAACCCGATGCGTCCGCCGCGTCGTACTTCTTCGGAGCGGCGGCGGTCGTCGGCGGCCGGGTCCGGGTCGAAGGGCTCGGCGCGCGTTCGCTCCAGGGTGATGTCGGTTTCGTCGATCTCCTCGACCGGATGGGGGCCACCGTCGTTCGCGAGTCCGATGCGACCGAGGTGATCGTGAGCGCGCCGCTGCACGGGATCGACGTCG
>JAOTZB010000382.1 GCA_029861625.1 Acidimicrobiia bacterium | reverse complement strand
GACCTCGACGGCTACGAGGTCGCGGCGCGACTGCGGGACCGGTTCCCACCGGAGCGCCTCCCGATCGTGTTCGTGAGCGGCGAGCAGGAGCTCGACGCTCGCCTCAAGGGCTTCGAGGTCGGGGGGGCCGACTTCGTCACCAAGCCCTACGACGCGGCCGAGGTGCGGGCCCGGGTCGAGCACCAGCTCGAGATGCGCCGTCTACGCCTCGAGCTCGAGCAGGCCGCGGAGGTGCTGGAGGAACGCGTCGCCCAGCGGACGGCGGAGCTGTCCGAGCGCATGGACGAGCTCGCGGTCGAGATCGAGCGGCGGGAGTCGCTCGAAGCGAAGCTGCGCCACCTCGCCGCGACCGATCCGGTGACCGGGCTGCTCAACCAGCGTGGCTTCTCGCCGGGTCTCGTGTCGTGGCGGGACGGCACCTCGGAGAGCCGGTGGGTCGTCGTCGCCGAGGTCGACGGATGGGAGTCGGTCGTCGGACTGCTCGGCCATCGGGCCGGGGACGAGGTGCTGGCCGAGCTCGCCGACCGCATCCGCGAGTCGTTCCCCGAGGCGCCGGCCGGTCGACTGGGCGCCAGCCTCTTCGTCGCCGGATTCGAGGCGGGCGAGAGCGGCGCCGACGTCGTCGCCCTGCTGCGCTCGGTGCTCGAGCCACCGATACGGATCGGGGCTCGTCGGGTCCGGCTGTCGATGATCATAGGCGCGGTCGAGGACCGGGATCCCGCCGTCGCCGCTGACGAGCTGCTCCGGGAGGCGATGCTCGCGTTGCACGCCGCGAAGCGCGACCCGGGAGGGTCGGTGGTGCTCGACGAGGTGCGTCGGGTCGAGGTCGCCGACGGCTTGGTGCTGGAGCAGGATCTCTGGGGCGCGGCGGCCCGTGGGGAACTGCGGCTGCTCTACCAGCCCCTGTTCCTGGCCGACACCATGCAGGTCGGTGGGCTGGAGGCACTGGTCCGCTGGGACCATCCGACCCGCGGCGTCGTGTCTCCGGGGCTGTTCATACCGATCGCGGAGCGGAGCGGTGCGATCGAAGAGATCGGCGATTGGACGCTCAACGAGGCGACCGGCCGGCTGACCCGCTGGCACACCAAGGGCCATGTGCCCGTTGATGTGGGCGTCGCGGTCAACGTGTCGGCCGTCCAGGCCGCGGATCTGGGGCTGCCCGACCGGGTCGAGGCGGCGTTGACCGGGGCCGAGCTGGAGCCGTCCTTGCTCGAGCTCGAACTGACCGAGACGGCGGTGCTGCGCCAGGCCCGCCTGGCCGGTGAGCTCCTGGGGCGGCTCCGCGGACTCGGAGTGCAGATAAGCCTCGACGACTTCGGCACCGGCAGCTCGTCGCTGACACTGCTACAGGAGATACCCGCCGATGTGGTGAAGCTCGACCGGTCGTTCGTGGCCGGGGTGGCTGACGATGCCGGCAGCCGCTCGATCGTGGAGTCCATGGTCGACCTCGCGCACCGGCTCGGCATGGAGGTCGTGGCCGAGGGGATCGAGACCCATGACCAGCTCGAGGCGCTGGTGGCGATGGGCTGCGACCGACTCCAGGGCTACCTGCTGTCGCGCCCGGTCGACGCCGAGGCGATCCCCGAGGTGGTGGCGGCCCGCGCCTGACCTCCTGTTTCGGACAGCGCAGCCCCACTGCCGGGCCCCGTGGCGCAACGGCTGATCGCCTCGCCCAGAGTGGAGATGGAGGCCGGCTTGGCGACGAAGTCGTCCATGCCCGCGTCCCGACAAGCGAGTCGATCGGTGGTGAGCGCGCTCGCGGTGAGCGCGATGATCGGGACGTGACGGCCCGAGCCGCACTCCAGCTGGCGAATCCTGCGCGTCGCCTCGAGTCCGTCGATGCCGGGTAGCTGCCAGTCCATGAGCACGACGTCGAAGCCGTGGTCGGGGTCGGCCAGGAGCTCGAGCGCGGACGTGGCGACGCCCACGATCTCGTGGTCATAGCCGAGTCTGGTGAGCTGGTGCCCGACGAGGAGCTGGTTGATGGTGTTGTCCTCCACCACGAGGACACGAACCCGTCGGGTTGCCGAAGCTGCCTGCGACCCGGCCGCTTCCGCGCTCGGCGACCCGGTCATCCTTCCGTCACCAGAGCCGACGGCAATTCGCTCGTCGCTCCAGGCTCGGGCCGGACCGACGGGTCGAGCCGGGCTAGCGACACGGTGAACGTGCTGCCGATCCCCATCATCGAGTCGACCTGCACCACTCCTCCCATGGCGTCGACGAGCCGGGCGACGATGGCCAGACCCAGGCCGGTGCCGGCCACGGCCGCCGGGGCGTCGCCCCGCTCGAACGGCTGGAAGATCCGATCCATGTGTTCCTCCGCGATCCCCACGCCGGTGTCGGCCACGACGATGTGGCACTCCTCGTCGTCCAGTTCCGTGAAGATGCGGACCCGGCCGCCCGACGGGGTGAACCTCAGGGCGTTGGCGACGAGGTTCGAGACCACCTGGAACAGCCGGTGATGGTGGGCGAGCGCGACCGCACCGGCGGAGACGCAGGTCAACTGCACACTTTCCGAATCGGCGAGCGGGCGCAGCAGGGTGTGCACCTCCCGCAGCAGGTCGTCGACGTCGACCGGCTCGGGGTCGAGTCGGAGGGTGCCCGATTCGATGGCGGTGACATCGAGCACTTCGTTGATCAGCTCCAGCAGGTGGGAGCCCGCCTGCCGGATATGGGTCAGCGAGTCCGCGTCGGCCTCGGCGAGCTGGTCGGTGTCGATGAGTTCGGCGAACCCGAGGATCGCGTTCATCGGTGTTCGCAGCTCGTGACTGACGTTGGACAAGAACGCGGTCTTCGCCTGGCTGGCCCGCTCTGCGTCGTCGCGGGCTTGCTCCAGCTCGACGTTGGCGACCTGCAGGTCCCGGGTCCGTTCGGCGACGACGGCCTCGAGTCGTGCCCGCCGACGCTGGAAATCCAGCACCGCGACGCCGCCCGCCAGCGCCAGCACGGCGGCGACGAACAGCTGGAGGGTGCTCCATCCCGACTGGCCCCATCCGTCGGCACGGCCCAGCGAGAGACGCCAGGTGCCGTTCTCGATGGGGACGTCCACTGACACCGGATCCGTGATCGGCCCGCTGCCCCAGAACGAGGTGAACCGGTTCTCGTCACGGTCGAACTTTGCGATCTCGTATCCGTAGCCGTCGTTGCCGAGCTCGTCGATCCGACTCGCCTCGAAGAAGTCGTCGAGGTAGATCAGCACGGTCGCGAATCCCCAGAAGTCGGGATCCAGATCCGGGATGTTGCCTGCACCCGCAAGGTAGATCGGCTGGCGGCCGACCATGGCCACGCCGCCCTGGACCAGCTCGAAGGGGCCGGCCATGGTGAGCTGACGGGTCTCGACCGCGACGAACGCCTCGGTGGTGCGAGTCGGATCGCTGAG
>JAOTZB010000381.1 GCA_029861625.1 Acidimicrobiia bacterium | reverse complement strand
TTCTACGGTCAGAACGTCGCTTTCGTGCTCGCGCTGGCAGGCCCGGTGTTGCGACGATTGCAGGTCCATTCGCGATGGGCGCTCACGCTGGCTCTGCTCGGGTTCTTCGGTCTCGTCACCAGGTTCGAGCCGAGCGTCGTCAGGGCGACGGCCATGGCGGGAGTTGCAGCAACTGCGACGCTGCTCGGTCGGGAGTCATCGGCGACCCGCTCGCTCGGCCTGGCGATCAGCGGTCTGATCCTGCTCGACCCTGGTCTGATCTCCAGCCTCGGTTTCCGCTTGAGTGTCGCCGCCACCATGGGAATCCTGTGGATCTCGCCGGGCCTCGCCCGGATGTTTCCGGGGCCGCGAGTCGTTCGGGAGACCAGCGCCATCACCGTCGGCGCCCAGCTGGCGGTCGCACCCATGCTCGTCACGACATTCGGGAGCGTCCCGGTCGCCTCGGTGCCCGCGAATCTGCTGGCCGGACCGGCTGCGGGTCCGGTGATGATCTGGGGCCTCAGCGGTGGACTCGTCGCTGGGCTCGTCGGTGGCACGGTCGGGACGGTTCTCCATTGGCCGACGGGTCTGTTGACCCGCTGGATGCGCTGGGTCGCCCGGCTCGCGGCCGTTGCGCCGTTCGGACAACTCACACCTGTACCCCTCATGGCCGCCACGATTGCCGTCACGTTCTTGTTGGTGGGCCGACATCGGCGGACAGCCGCCGCGGTTGCCATCGCGTTCTTGTTGCTGCCCTCGGTCGACATCATCGCTGCCGGTGACGGTCGCGCCGACCCGACCGCGGGCGTCGCGATCTGGCGCGCCGAGGGTGTCACGGTGGTCGAGGTCGACGGATCGGCGACGGCAGCCCGGGCCCTGGCTGCCTTGCGAACCGAGGGCATCCGTTCGGTCGACATGGTGGTCGCGCACGAGGACGGGCGCCGCGTGGCCGAGGTGCTCGCCGCTGTGGGGCGGCGCCACCGGATCGTCGCGATTGTCACAGCGTCGGGCTCCGAACGCGACTGGCTGTCATTGGGCGACGGCGAACAGGTCGGCATCGGCCCGGTCGTGATCAGTGCCGTCGGCGGTGACCTCGTCGTCGCCTGGGCCAGTTAATCTCGCGGCACCATGAGCGAAACGATCCATCTGATCCGTGGCGACGACCTCGTGCTCGTCAACGCCGCGGTCAAGGAAACCGTCGACGAGCTCGTCGGCGAGGCCGACCGCTCGCTCGTGCTGGAGGAGCTGGCCGAGACGCACTACCGGCGCGACGCCGCCTTCGACCTCGGCCCGCTCGTCGATGCCGCCCAGACACCGCCGTTCCTCACCGACCATCGGGTCGTCGTGGCTCGCGAGCTGGCCGCCTTCTCGAAGGCAGCCGACGTCGCCGCCCTCGTCGACTACCTCAACGATCCGCTGCCGACCACCCGACTCGTGCTCGTCTGGGAACGCGGTCCGAGCGCCGCCAGGCTCGGTCCGCCGCCGAAGTCGTTGGTTGCCGCGGTGGCAGCCGCAGGTGGACGCGACGTCAAGACGTCCGTCGGTTCCGGCAAGGCGGCAACGAAGTGGATGGACACGCAGTTCGCGCAGGCCGCCGTCCGCCTCGACGTTCGCGCCAAACGACTGGTGAGCGAACAGCTCGGCGAGGACCGATCACGCGTGGGTGCGCTGCTCGATGTGCTGGCGAGTACCTACGGCGACGACGGCACGTTGTCCGAAGACGATGTCCGCCCGTTCCTCGGCGAGGCCGGCGGGGCTCCACCGTGGGACCTCACCGATGCCATCGCCGACGGCGACATGGCGAAGGCCGTCGCCGTTCTGCAGCGCATGGTGAACGCCGGCGGCAAGCACGCGCTCCAGGTGCTTGCCGGACTCCAGGGCCACTACGAGCGCTTGTTGCGGCTCGACGGCGCCGATGTTCGCGATGAGAAGGATGCCGCTGCGCTCCTCGGCATGAAGGGCTCGACGTTCCCGGCCAAGAAGGCCCTCCAACAGAGCCGCCGGCTCGGTGGCGACAAGGTGGCCCGGGCCGTCGATCTGCTCGGGCGCGCCGATCTCGACCTCCGAGGCGCCACTGCACTACCGAGTGACACTGTCCTCGAGGTGTTGGTGGCCAGGCTGGCCCAGCTCAGCCGCTGATCGACCGCGTCGACTCAGGCGCTGGTTCGAGCGCGCCTGATGAGGCGCGACTTCCTGCGGGCTGCGGTGTTCTTGTGGAGCATGCCCTTGGCGGCGGCGGTGTCGATGCGCTTGATCGCGGCGCGAACGATCTCGTCGGTATCGTCGGCGCCGGCATCGGCGGCTTCGCCGGCCTTGCGAACCCGGGTGTTCAGCTCGGACTTCACCGTGCGGTTCCGCACGCGGCGCTTCTCGTTCTGACGGTTGCGCTTCATCTGGCTCTTGATGTTTGCCACTCGACTCGTTCCTCGCTGCAATCGGGCAATGAACCCGATCAGCGATGCTACCGGCGGGGCGCTCGATCGCCACCTCGGATCGGGCCCGAGGGCCGGGGGAACGACTCGGACCCTTGGTAGCGTCGCCCCGACCAGCACACTTCCGTTCGGCGCAATGGATCTCTCGCGAATACGCAACACATCGATCATCGCTCACATCGACCACGGCAAGTCGACGCTCGCCGACCGCATGCTCGAGCTCTGCGGAGCCGTCGATCCCCGGCTGATGCGCGCGCAGTATCTCGACTCGATGGACCTCGAACGCGAACGCGGCATCACCATCAAGCTCCAGAGCGTCCGACTCGAACACGGCGACTCCGTGATCAACCTCATCGACACGCCCGGACACGTCGACTTCGGCTACGAGGTGTCGCGGTCGCTCGCGGCGTGTGAAGGCGTGATCCTGGTCGTCGATGCTGCGCAGGGCATCGAGGCCCAGACGCTCGCCAACTGTTACCTGGCGCTCGAGAACGACCTCGAGATCGTTGCTGCCCTGAACAAGATCGACCTTCCGGCGGCCGAGCCCGAACGATATGCGGCCGAGATCGAGAACGTCCTCGGTATCGCGGCCGAGGACATCCTGATGATCAGTGCCAAGACCGGCGAGGGCGTGCCCGAGCTGCTCGACGCGGTGATCGAACGCATTCCGGCCCCCGGCGGTGATCCCGACGAGCCGCTCCAGGCGCTCATCTTCGACTCCCACTTCGATCAGTACCGAGGCGTCGTCTCGTCGTTGCGCGTGATGAACGGCACCTTGGTGTCGGGCGACCGGCTCGCGTTCATGCAGGCCGGCAGCACCCATGAGATCAGCGAGATCGGGGTCCGAACGCCCGACATGGTGCCGGTCGACGAGCTGGGACCCGGTGAGGTGGGCTACCTCATCGCCGGCATCAAGGACGTCGGTGAGGCCCGTTCGGGCGAGACCGTCACGTCGGCAGGCAATCCGGCCACTGAACCC
>JAOTZB010000081.1 GCA_029861625.1 Acidimicrobiia bacterium | reverse complement strand
CTCCGAGCGCCCCGGGCCTTTGCCACCTTCGGACTCATCTACTTACCCGTCGCTGCCGTCATCGCACTTCTCGGTGGCCTCGTCGCCAACCTCCCGATCCTGGGTGACCTGCTCGACACGGCGGGCTCGGACAGCGGGACCAGCTTCGTGCTGGCCCTCCTCGCAGGCAGCGTCCCCCATCTCATCGCCCTCGTCGTCGTCACGGCCATGATGGCGACCTACGTGGATCGAGTCGATGCCGACCCCTCGATGACCCCCGTCGACGCGGCCAAGCGGGCGTGGGCCCACCGTCGAGCGCTCGGGTCGGGCCTGTTGCGGGCCGCCGCCATCGTCTTCGTACTGTTGATCACCGTGGTCGGCGCGCCGTGGGCGATCTGGAGCCTGGTGAGGTACCAGTTCCTGCCCCATGCGGTCATGCTCGAGGGGCTCGACGGCAAGCACGCGCTGAAGCGGAGCGCTGAGCTCGTTCGTGGCCGTTGGTGGCACACCGCGCTCATGGTCGCGCTCGTCAACCTCGTGGTCGGGGCGACCGCGCTGGTAGTGGGACTCTTGCTGCTCGTGCTCTTCAGCGGGATCCCGTTGTGGGCGTTCTCGGCGATCGTCTCGCTGGTCGTCGGATTCGTCGTTCCGGTGACCGCGCTCGCGCTCACCTACCTCTACGGTGACGCCGTCGCCGTAGAGCAAGATCTCGAACCGGCCGAACACCTCGCGGTCGCAGGCCGTTGAAGCCCGACGCCGGAAACGATCGGGCCGTATCCGCTATCCAGGAGACATGATGCAGCAGTTCAATGCCAAGATCATCACGGTCTGGTCGGTCAGGGCGATCGCGTTCGTCCTGTACGCGTTCGTGGTGATCTCGCAGATCATCCTGATCCAGGGCTTCTTCCTGAAGCTCTTCGGAGCCAACCCGTCCAGTGACTACGTCCAATGGGCGTACCGGAGCCTCGATCGCGTGATGGAACCCTTCCGGGGGATGTTCACCCCGATCGAGATCGACGGCAATGCCATCCTCGACCCTTCGATCCTCTTCGCCATGATCATCTACGGCATCGTGGCGATGTTGATGCGGATTGGCCGCGAGTGGCTGACCTACCGACTCGACAAAGCCGAGCGTGACCGCGAGCTCGAGCTGGCCCAGATCCCGGCGATCGCACCCGACGACGCCCGCATTGCGACAGCCGCGCCGACCGCGACGCCACCACAATGAACGACGAGCAAGGGGTATTCATGAAGCACACATCGTTGCCCGCGCTTTCGAGAGGCTTCATCGGTCGGGCGTCCCGTGTCCTGGCCGCGGTGATCGTTGTGTCCCTGTTCGTGCTCTCGTGCGGAAGTGACGCAGGCGACGCGAGCGACGGTCAAGACGGCACCGAGTCAGCCGGCGAACAACCGGCCGAACAACCGGCGGAACAACCGGCGGAACAACCGGCCGAACAACCGGCGGAACAACCCGCCGAGCCGGCTCCGACACCCGACCAGAGCAGTCCGGCCCCGACCACAACGCCCTCGGGCCAGGATGGCGATGACAGCGCCAGCACCATCCTGGTGGCGGTGCTGATCGTGATCGCGGTGATCGCATTGATCGCGCTGTTCTCGGCCGGCAGCACGCGCAGCGAGCCCCAGCCGCCCCCGGCCGTCATCTCACCGCGCCGCCAGCTCCTGGGCAATGTCCAATGGCTGCACGATCAGCTCTCAATCGAGCTGCTCGCCGCTACCGCTGTCGAGGCGGCCCAGCGATGGCGGACCGAACGCCCGCGAGTCCACAACATGTCGCTTGGGTGCCAGGAGGTCGCCGCCGGTGGCGGGGGCCAAGCATGGCAGCAGCTGGCGGGCTCGATCTCGGCGTTGGCCGCGTCGCTCGATACTGCACTGTCGCTCCGGGCCGACCCGAACGCCGACCCGGCACTGGCGCAAGAGGCGCTCGGTGTCGTGAAGCGCAATCGGGCACAGCTGATGTCTACGGCGCAGATCGCCGCACAAACCGCCTGAACCCACACAGACCTCAGGCTCTCTCACCCTGATCGGGTGATGCCAGCTCGCTGGAGCCGACCTACGTTGGCCGCGTGCGCGTACGGGATCATGGTCGGTCGAACTGAGAGTCGCGCGGTCCCCGCCGCACTCCGCTCCGTCGAAGCAGCAGCGTTGGCCGGTCTCGCTCACTCGGCGTGCTCACTTGCGGGGACCGCCCTCCTGCTTCGTGCCCCGACTCCCGCCCGCGGTGACGCGGCCGTCGCCGAGTGGTACCTGGACGAAACGAACCAGCGGACGACGGTGTTGGGGCTCAACCTGTTGATCGTCGGCACCATTTCTTTCGTCTGGTTCGTCGCGGTGATCCGGCGACGGGTGGGCGATCGCGAGAATCGTTTCTTCGGCACTGTGTTCCTCGGCAGCGCACTGCTCCTGGCCGGTTCCTGGCTCCTGGCGGGAATGCTGTTCGCCACGCCGGCGTTGAGCGGCTACCTGTTCGGCGTCGCTGCCGATGCCTCGGACATCGCCCTCTGGCAGGCTGGCGGCGTGACCACAGCGTCGGTGGTTGCAACACGCCTGGAGGCGGTCTTCATCATCTCGACGACCACGGTCGGGCGCCTCTCGAAGGCCTTCACCCGGCCGCTCGTCATCGTCGGGTATGCCGTGGGCCTCACGCTTCTCCTCGCACCGTTGCCCAACACGGCACTGACTTTCGTGTTCCCCATCTGGGTTGCAGTTGTGAGCGCCACGATGCTCGTACGCCGCCGCCTGATCGAATCCGCCACCGCAGGGTCGGTCCAACCCCAAGCGAACAGCGAAGATGTCGAATGATGCCAACAACGCGAGCGGTGACCTCGGGAAACCCGGCACTGAGCACCGCTGTCGTCGAGACCTATCTCGCTCCCTCGAGGACGGTCACGACTCCGGCAACGATGACGGTCGGCGGTACAGCGATGAAGACCCTCGTTCTGCTCGCTGTGCTCATCGCCGGTGGAGCCTGGGGATGGGCGTCGGCAACCGAGCCGGTCGCCGTCGACCTGGGCTCCGGCTACGGAAACACCACCGTCACGATTCCCGGCGGGTTCTGGCTGGCGTCGTTCGGCGCATTGTTCGTCGGCATCTTCGCCGCCATGAATCCCCAACGCGCCGGCATCCTCGGCATCATCTATGCCGCCCTCCAGGGCTACTGCCTCGGAGCCATCTCCGCGGCATACGAGGCCCAGACCGAGGGCATCGTCGGCGCGGCGGTCGTGGCCACCGTGGCGGTGTTCGTCGTCGCCCTGTTCCTCTACCTCACCCGCATCATCAAGCCGACCCGGAAGCTGGCCTTCGGCGTGACCGCCGGCATCGGTGGGTTGTGCCTGCTGTATCTCTTCGTCGGTGTCATGCGCCTCTTCGACTGGGGATGGCTCTACTCCGACCAGTTCCAGGCCATCGGTGCCATCGTCAGCCTGATTGCCGTGGTTCTCGCGGCGTTGGCTCTCACTCTCGATTTCGCCACCATCGAGACCGGCACCGACACCGGAGCACCGAAGCTGATGGAGTGGTACTCGGCGTGGGGGCTCATGGTGACCCTCATCTGGCTCTACATCACCCTGCTGCGCCTGCTCGCATTCCTGGCGCGAGAGCGCTGAGTGCGGCGCATCAGCATCGAGTCCGCAAGAGAACGGAAGCCCTCGACTGCTTCGCCGACCATCGCTGAGCCGCGGTAGCTTCGGGAAGTGCGCGACACCTTGGCGAAGATCGCAGCGGTGCCCGGCCGGATCGTCCGCAACACCTCCGTTGCCACTCGGCTCTCGCTGGTCGTCCTCCTGGTCGCGCTCGTCTCGCTGGTGATCACGTCGATCGTCGGGCTGCGACGCGGCGGTGACCTGGCCGACGATGTGTTGCGTGACCGCGTCACCTCGCTCGGCGCGGCGCGCGCCGACGAGGTCGAGCGCTACGTCGGCAGCCTGGAGCTGGCGGTGGTCGCACAGGCGATCAGTCCGAGCACCGCGCAGGCGATAAGCGACTTCGCCGACGCCTACCGGGAGTTACAGGCCGAGACCCCGTCGCTCGTCGACGGTGAGGCCGTCGATGAGTACTACGTCGACACCGTGGCGCCGGCGCTCTCAGCAGTACGTGGCCGGCCCATCAGCGCCGCGAGCCTCGTCCCACGCCAATCCGCCGCCGTCCATCTCCAGGCGAACTACGTCGTGCCGCTCGGCGACGGAGGAGGATTGCTCACCGACGCCGGTGACGGCAGCCGCTGGTCGGAGCTGCACAGCTCACTCCACGAGTCGTTCGACGAGTTCGCGATCCAGACCGGTGTTGACGACTTCTACCTCATCGAGCCCGATGACAACATCATCGTCTACTCGACCGCCAAGAACATCGACTTCGCCACCAGTCTCCTCACCGGGCCCCAGAGCGGGACGGCTCTGGCGGTCCTCGTCAACTCGTTCGGTGACCAACCCGAGCCCGGCATCGCGGCGATCGAGGACTTCACCAGCTACACGCCCGCCGGCGGCGAACCGAGCGCGTTCGTGGCGAGCCCCGTCATCACCGACGGGACGCTCGCCGGGTTCGTCGCACTCCGTGTCGGCCCCGACCGGCTCAACTCGATCACGACCAATGACGGATCATGGTCGGAGCAGGGTGACACCGGCGAGACCTACGTGGTCGCACGCGACGACCTGATGCGCTCCGACGCCCGCAGCTTCGTCGAGGACCAGAGCTCGTACCTGGATGACGTGAGCGCCGCAGGGGCTGCAACAGAGGACCAGATCCGCTCGATGCAGACGTTCGGGACGACCGTCATCTTCCAGCCGGTCGACGACAAGGACGTGGACGCCGCCCTCGATGGCGAACCCGGTCTGGTGGAGACGACCAACTACCTCGGCAGCGACGTGCTCCAGGCCCGCCGCGCCCTCGGCATCGATGGGCTCGAGTGGGCGATGATCACCGAGATCGAGCTCCAGGAGATCGAGGAGCCGATCGTCGACTTCGCCCGCAACCTGTTGATCGCAATCGCAGTCTTCCTCGTGGCGATCACATTTCTCGCCGTGCGCTGGTCGGATCGCATTCTGCACCCGTTGCGCATCATCTCCACCAACCTGCGGGCGGTCCGCGCCGGGGGAGGCATCGAACAGGGAGCGAGCTCGGCCGCACTTCCGGATGGCAGCCCCAAGGAGTTCGTGGAGCTGGCGGGTGACATCGACACGATGTTGGAGACGCTGGCGGCACGCAACGCCGACGCCGCCGGGCGGGCGTCCGAGCGGCGTCACCTGTTGCGGCGGATCCTCCCTCCTCAGGCCGCCCAGCGGGCCGAGGCCGGCGAACGCAATGTGGTCGATCAGGTGGCGCACGCCACCGCGGCGGTCGTGATCATCCAGGGGCTCGGACCCCTCCTGCGAGCAGGTTCCAGGGAAGAAGCCCGAGTGCTGCTCGATCGTTTCGTCGAGGAGACGGACGCGTTGGCCAAGCAGCGGGGTCTCGAACGGATCCGGCTCACTGGCGACGCGTACTTCGCGACCTGCGGCACGGTCCGTCCACACGTCGACCACGCCGCACGGGCAGTGGCGTTCGTGCTCGACGTGCGAGACCTCGTCCGTGATCTCGGTGACGATGACCGGGTGGTGTCGATGAGCGCCGGTGTCGATTCCGGACCGGTGACGGTCGGGCTGACCGGCGGATCGGGCCTCGTGTACGACGCGTGGGGATCGACGGTGCAACGTGCGGCCGATCTGGCTCGTGGGGCCGTTTCGGGCGCTGTGCTCGTCTCGGCCTCGGTGCGGTCGCAGCTGCCGTCGACCTTCGTCACCGAGGACGATGCCGGCCCGATCGATTCACTCGGCGCAACCATCGTGTCCGGACGGACGAGCGACGGGGAACCGGTCCGATGAGCAGCCCGTTCCCCGACTCGAGTGCGGCGTGGGCGGCGCTGATCATCGTCGTGCTGCCGCTGTTGATCATCGGCGCAGGCGAGCTGGAGGAGCGCCTGCGCCAACGCGACTCGAAGTACCGGACCATGATCTCGACCGTCCGGGTGTGGGTGGTCCCGCTGCTGACCCTGTGGGTGCTGGCCCGAGCGCTGTTCGACATCGACCCGGAGAACCCGTTCCTCCGGGTGCTGGGCAGCGCCGTCCTGCTGTCCGGTGCATCGGCTGCGCTGTCCGCGCTCCGGGTGGTCGTTGCAGGGCTGGCCGACCGACCTCGCCGGACCGGCCGCCGTCCGATCCCTCGTCTGCTGCTCGCGGTTCCCCGACTGCTGCTGATTCTCGGAACCGCGTGGATTCTCGTCGCGGGAGTGTGGGGTGTCGACCTCTCCGCGGCGCTCACTGCGCTCGGTGTGACGTCGCTGGTCATCTCGTTCGCCCTCCAGGACACGCTGAGCGGCATCGCATCCGGGTTCACCCTGCTCGTCGACCAACCATTCAGCCCCGGCGACTGGATCGAATCCGAAGAGGTCGAAGGTCGAGTCATCGACGTCAACTGGCGTGCCACCCGCATCCAGGACCGCAACGGCGACCTCGTGGTGATCCCGAACGGGCAGCTCGCCAACGCGACGATCACCAACTACGACCAGCCGAGCCGCCTGCACCGCGTGATGGTGCCCGTCCAGATCGAGCGGACGGCGCCGCCAACGGCGGCGATCGAAATGTTGGTCGATGCCGCCCGCTCGACCCCGGGTGTCGTCGAGGACCCGCCCCCGTTCGCCCGGGTCACGCAGATCGCCGACCCAGTCGTCGACTATCAGGCGTCGATGTGGATCGATGACTACACGATCGCTCCCCGGGTCAAGGCGGACTTCGGCGCGCTCGTCTGGTACCTCTCGTACCGCCACGACGTCCCGCTTCCCAATCCCGCCCAGGACCTCTACCTGTTCGACGGCACGAAGACGGCCATCGAGAGTCAGATCACCGCGGCCGACATCCGCCGGCGCATCGTCGACACACCGCTGCTGGCCGACCTCGACGACGACGTCCTCGACCAGCTGGCGGCCGCCGCTTCGATCGGCCAGTACCGACGCGGCGAAACGATCATCGCGGAGGGTGCACAGCGGAACGTGTTGCTGTTGCACGAGGGCCGGGCCCGGCTGGTGCTCCGGCGCGAGGGCGCCGAGGATCTCGACGTGGTCGACATCGAGGCCGGAGAGGTCTTCGGGGTACTGGACGAGCCGCCCGAGACCGACCGTGCCGCGCTGGTCGTCGCCATGACGGATTGTGACGTGGTGACGATCCCGCCGGAGGCCGCGGGTCGCGTCATCTCGCTCGCCCCCGAGCTGGCCGCTGTGCTGGAGCAGCTCGCAGTGACCCGCAGGCGGCGAATCGAGCGCGTCCTCCGCCGCATGGGCGGCACCGCCACGGACGAGTCTGCGTCCCGCGGAGCGACCGCGACGCCACAGGACGACCCCTCGTGAGCCGAGCCCGGAACTCCAGCCTGCGGCGTCGCCTCTCGGTCACGCTCGTCGGCGTCGCGCTGGTCTCCGTGCTCCTGTTGTCGGGCGTGAACTACGTGTTCGCCCGCCTGCTGATCGATGACAGTGTCGAGGCACAACTCACCGCCGTGCGAGACACACGCGTCCAAACCCTCGAGATCGGCATCGAGCGCCTCAAATCACGAGTGTCGATCTTGGCGGCAAACCCGAGCGTCGTCGACGCGCTCACCGATCTGTCCACGCAATTCCGCCAGCTCGACGCGGACATCACAGCCGATCAGGTCGCCGGCCTCACGACGATCTACGACACCGAGGCGCTGCCTCCGTTCGTGGACGCCGGCGTAGACATCTCCTCGGGCGACCTCGTCCCGGCATCCACCGCGGGCCGGTACGTCCAGCACCACTACATCGCCGGGAATCCGGACTCATTCGACGAGCGCGACCAACTCGACGATGCCGGCGACGGGTCGGGCTACAGCGAGGCCCATGCGGATCACCACCCGCTGCTCCGCGCGCTGATGGAGAACGCCCGCATGTCCGATCTGATCCTGGTCGATGCCGATACGGGAGACGTGGTGTACTCGACCAAGAAACGAATTGACCTGGGCACCAACGGCTTCGACGGGCCATACGCCGACAGCGGCCTCGGCGAGGTGATCGACAAGATCAGCGGTGTCGCGGTCGGTGACGCCGTCGTGTCCGACAGCTTCTTCTACATCCCGACGCGGGGCGAGCCCGTCTTCTTCATCGCCGCCATCGTTCGATCGGGATCAGACGTCGTCGGCGCGGTCGTCACCGAGGTGCCGGTCGAGCTGGTGACCGCCGTGATGACGGCCGAACAGGACTGGGAGCTGCTCGGTCTCGGCGACACAGGAGAGAGCTACATCGTGGGTGCCGACCGGACCCTCCGGTCCGACTCGCGGGCCTGGCTGGAGGATCCCGACGACTATCTGCGCCGGTACGTCGACCGTTACGGCGACCAGGATGCCGCCGATCTGATCGAGACCGTCGGCTCACCCGTCCTCCTGCAGGAGGTCGACAACGAGGCCGTCACCGCCGGCCTCGACGGCGACGAGTTCATCGGCACCGTCACGAACTACCTCGGTAGCAGGACGCTGGCCGCCTCGGGGCCTGTGCAGGGTGTCGGGCTGGACTGGGCCGTGATCGTCGAGCAGGACAAGGGCGAGAGCGACTCGGCACTCAACGCTCTCCTGCGCGCGATGCTCGTCGTACTCGCGGTCCTGCTCCCGACGATCGCTGTGGTCGGCGTGCTCCTCTCCCGCATTCTGACGCGGCCGGCCGAATCGCTCGTGCGGGCGGCCGATCGCATCGCCGACGGCGACCTCGACACCGAGGTCGAGGATCTCGGACGTAACGAGCTCGGCGACCTGGGGCGACAGCTCGAGGGTGTCGCCCATCAGCTCGAGTCGAGGGAACAGGCGATCGTCGACGAGGAACAACACATCAACGACATGTTGACCGCCCTGCTGCCGGCCCGGCTGGTCGATCGTGTCCGCCGGGGCGAGCAGGCGATCGAAGACATCTTCGACACGGCGACGGTCGTCTCGATCACCGTCGACGGCGTGCCCGAGGCCGCCGGCGTCGACCAGGACCTCGCGTTGGAGTTCACCGAACGGTTGGACGAAGAGATCCGCGCGCTGATGGACCGGTACGACGTCGAGCGCATCCAACGTTCGTCGGGGAGCCAGCTGTACCTCACCGGGCTCGACCAGGACGACGCCCGGGTGGCTGATGCGGCCGAGTTCACCTTGGCGGCGATGAGGACGATCACCGAGGTCGGCGCGGACAACGGTCAGACGCTGACCGTTCGGGCAGGCATGTCGGCGGGCGAAATCGCGACCGGGGTGCTCGGCAGCAGTCAGCTCTCCTTCGGCGTGTGGGGCGACCCGCCGGGTACGGCCGTCACGCTCGGTTCGCTCGCCCGAGCGGGCCAGGTGCTGGCCGACGGCAACGTCACCGAGCAGCTCGGCCCGGAGTGGGACATCGGTCCGCTCGAGGAACTTCCGGGCCTCGCCGATGACCTCGACGCCCACGTCGTCAACGGCCGTGTGGACGTTCCAGCCGAGCACGCCTGAGCTCAGCCGAGAACGATCATCGATGACACTTCGAGGCGGCCACCGATGCCGTGGCCCTCGATGGCCGACCGATGACGTTGCTCAGGTCGACGATCGCGACAGCCAGTCCCAGAATCGCTCCATCGTCTGACCCAGTGACGCCTCGGGGAACTCCCGGTTGACCTGGCGCCGCAACAACTCCAGCGCAACGATGAACAAGCCAGTGGCGAGCAGTCCGAATGCGCCGGCGTCCTGGCTCGTCCCCGGACTCCACGAGGCGATGAACAACCAGAGGCCGATGATCGAGAGCCAGAAGACCAGTGGGCTCACCGTGATGACCGGCGACAACGCCTGCCGGATCGCACGTGCCAGCTTCGAGGGTCCGACGAGTCCTGCGAAGAGTGCGATGATCAAGCCGTAGGTCACACCAGCCCAGCCGATTTGACGGAGCTGATCGGTGGCGATGATCAGGACCTCGCGAGTTGTGTCCCTGCCGTCGTCACCGCCGGCGAGAGCGTCGATGCCGAGCTCGACACCGACCCGGTGGATTGCGACAAGGAAGAATCCGCTGACAGCAAGGGCCCAGCCAACACTGCGCACCGCCTCTCTTCGATGCCCGGTTGCGAGATAGATAGCGGCGCCGTAGAGCCCGACGACCAGAATGAACAGGATCACGCTCAGCTTGTCGATCAGCTCGACGGCTTCCTGGGCCACTTCGAGCTCATCCGATTCGAGGATGGTGACCTGCCCAGCGTCGTCGGGAAGACCTTCGATCAGCTCCCCGGAGAGTCCGAGATCTTCGGCGAGGTTCTGGACGAGAACGCTCAAATCGAGTGTCACCGATCCGTCGCCGGTCGACACCGCGTCGGCCCTCGTCTCGTCCTTCAGCACGCGGACGAGCGCCTCGTGCGCTGCACGATTGAGGGTTTGCCACGTCGACCGAACCTCGTCGGAGGCGAGGAGTCGATCGACGGCGGCGGTGGCGGGTTCACGCATCAGCGCCGCTATCGGCCCGGCAATCCCCTGGAAGTCGTCGGGAAGGCGAGACCCGAGCTCGGCCTCGATGTCTGTATTGGCGTACAGCTCGTCGACGAGGAAGGTGGCCAGGTCGGATCGGATCTCCTCGTTGGCGAGGAGCTGGTCGCTTGTGTCGACCCAGCCGTCGGTGTCGAGAAGCTGCCGCTCGACCCATGTATTGAGCGCAGCGAAGACGGCTACGAGCGAAGCGAGACCGATGAGGACGCGGACCAGCCAACGCCGCCGTCTTGGTGGCGACGTCTCACTGTCGCTGATCCCGTTCTCTTCGATGGGTTCGGCTGGGCTGGTGCTGCTGGTCACAGAGCGCACACTAGACGTAACCGCCGAAGTCGTTCGAGTGCTGTCGGTGCGAGCGCCGCTTCAGGGTGTGACATGATCTTCCGCGTGTTGCAGACCCTCCCCATCTGGCTGCTCCGGTGACGCCGCCGTCGGAGAGCTCGGGCAGGTTGAACGGAGCAATCAACCGTGTCGTGGGCCATGTCGCACCCCCCGTGATCGGGGCCATCGACGTGGATGCCGTCGTGCAGCGGGTCGACCTCGATGCGCTCCTCGCCGACGTCGATCTCGATCGTCTGCTCGAGAACGTCGACTTGAATGCCGTGCTTCAGCGAGTTGACCTCAACGCGCTCGTCGACCAGGTCGACATGGCCGCGCTCATCGAGAAGGTCGACGTCGCCGCAGTCGCCGAACGGGCAGAAATCGGTGAGCTGGTGGCCCGGAGCACGAGCGAGGTGGCCGGATCGACGCTCGATCTAGCTCGTCGACAGCTGGTGGGCCTCGACGTCATCGTGATCGGTGTGGTCAATCGGATGCTCCGCCGGGACCCGGACGAGCTGAAGCCCGGCCCGGAACTTCTCGTACCGGCGAAGGTGGAGTCGTGAACGAGCTGACGTCGGGTCAGGTCACGGGCCGCTACGCAGGGCCGGTGAGCCGCCTCCTCGGTTTTGCGGTGGACGGTGCCGTCGCCCTTGCCATCTTCGGCATCCTGACGACGGTGGTGGCGTTCACGTTCCGCCTGCTCTTGGGGATCGAGATCGATACCGACGGCGGGCAGACGGGATGGTGGTTGCTGACCTACCTCGCCTGGTTCTTCCTCTATCACTGGGCAAGTCTGGCCATCACGGGTCGCACTGCCGGCAAGTGGCTGGTCGGCGTCCGAGTCGTCGAGCGAGACGGGTCACCACTTCGAGGCCGGCCGGCTCTCGTGCGCGTGCTCACCTTTCCACTGAGCGTCGTCACGCTCGGCCTGGGCTTGGTCGGCATTCTCATCGGACGTGAGCGTCGGGCGCTGCACGACGTGCTCGCCGGATCGGTCGTCGTCTACGACTGGGGTGATCGTCCGGCCGAGATGCCGGCGCCCCTCACGAGGTGGCTCGAACGCCAAGGCGCAATCGAGAATCCCGCCGCGGCCACCGAGGCACCGTCAGCGGACTGACGGCTCCCCGCCGTCCATCTCATCGGGCTCGAGCGGATCGCCTTGTCTCGGGTCGAGCACCTGCGTGTCGGCCCACCCCACAGCGCCCATTGGGGCACGCCCATTGCACCCTGCGCACCACGAGGGTGACCGTGGAGTCGAAACAGAGGCCTCCCCGTTGGTTTCCTTGCTCCGACGACGCCGAGCTCGGACTCGAGATCCCCGGCCAGCGCCCGCGTCCTCTCGGTGAGCCGAAACGCGGATGCTGCGATCCGTCCATACCCCCGATTTCAGAGCATATGGCAGGAGCGCTGACTGCTCGTCACCGAGGGTGGGTCCCCCGTTCGGGTCGTCGCGACGGATTCATGTGTCGACTGTCACCCGTGGACTGTGACATGAGTTCCAGACAGATCAGGCGCGGCAGAGGACGCTGAATCCAGTCTCACCAAGGGAGTGTCCAATGACAGTCAGCATTCATCATCATGAAGTCGGCGACTGGCGGCGAGTGACCGTTCTACTCAGCGGCATCGTCGTCTGCGTCGCCCTCGTGGTTGCGACGATCGTCGTCGGGCGCGAGATCATCGACGACTCGGCGGCACCGAGCACCGTTGCGACCTCGACTGCGGCGACGGGTGTCATCCCCCGAAGCAACTTCGCCAGCGACTTCGCCTGGCTCGAAGCCAACGGCCTCACCGCCGGGGCCACCACCGCAGTCACCGGTGTCATCCCCCGCAGCAACTTCGCCAGCGACTTCGCCTGGCTCGAAGCC